>NZ_JBSFJX010000028.1:0-80760 GCF_053598275.1 Streptomyces sp. NPDC001156
CTGGTCATGGTGGAGACGTCTCAGCCAGACCCGGGCCCGCAGCAGCCACTACAAACGCCGAGGCCACATCCTGCAACTGTGATTGCAGTACTAGGGCGCGTATTGAGTCGTGATCAATAGGTGGTCCGGGTGAGGTCTTTGATCCAGATCATCGAGGCGCGCAGGTGGAGGCCGGCGAGGTAGCTGTGCGGGGTCTTGTCATAGCGCGTGGCGATGCCTCGCCAGGCCTTGAGCTTGTTGATCAGCCGCTCGACGGTGTTCCGCTCCTTGTAGAGGTCTGCGTCGTGGCCGACGGGCCGGCCACCCCTGGAGCCCTTCTTCTTCCGGTTGGCGGCCTGGTCCTTCTTCTCCGGGATGACTGCCTTGATGCGGCGTTTCCGCAGGTGGGCCCGGTTGCCACGGGACGAGTAGGCCTTGTCCCCAGCAACCGCGTCAGGGCGGGTGCGGGGGCGGCCGACGGGCCCGCGGACCCGTATCTTCTTGAGCACGGGGATGAACTGCGGGCTGTCCGCGGCCTGTCCCGCGGTGAGGACGAACGCCAGCGGGCGGCACTTTCGGTCGGCGGCGAGGTGGACCTTGCTGGTCTGCCCGCCCCTCGACCGGCCGAGCAGGGCGGCCTTCAGCCGGAGTTTCCGCCGACGCCGGATGCGTCGTCGTTCTTCCCGCTCGGGATCGACTTCGACGTGCTGCCCGGTTTGTTCGTCGCAGCCGCCCCCTTTGACCTGGCCTTCTCCTCCTCGGTAGCGGCCTTCTCCAGAGCGGTGACAACGTCCTGGCCCAGGTGCATCCCGGCAGCGTCGTGGTGTGCCCGCGCAGTAGTGGAGTCGATGCTGACCAGAGACAGGTCCACCTCACCCCGCTTTGCGGCTTCCGCGATCAGGCCCTCCAGCAGGGCCTCGAAGACGCCTGCATCGCGCCACTGCCGGAAGCGGTTGTGGACGGTCGACCAGGCACCGAACTCCTGCGGCATCTCCCGCCACTGCCCGCCCGTCTTGAACCGCCAGATCACGCCCTCGAACTGTTGTCGCAGCCGCTCGGGGTACGGGCCGTACTGGCCGATCGGCAGGTACGGCCCGATGAACTCCCACTCTGCATCCGTCAGTTGCACTCGCGTCACACAAGACGGTCTATCGGTTCAGGCCTCGCCACAAGGCCGATTCCCACAGATTGATCACAACCGGATACGCGCCCTAGCCCCCTGTTTCCTCGAGCGAGTCGAGCGTCGCGCGCAGCCACGTCAGTTCGGCCCTGCTGGTGGCCCGCGCGATGGTGAGGATGCCGCGCCGGAAGGGGTCGTCCACCTCCTCGGCGCGCAGCGGGCGATCGCCCTCGTAGAAGAAGCTCGTGGGCTGCTGGAGGAAGGCGAGCCTGCGCCGCAGCACGGCTGCCTGTGCCGCCGGGTCCTGCAGGTGCCTGAGGAAGGCCAGCACCGTGAACCAGCGGTTCTCGTCGGTGATGTCGCGTTGCGCGGGTTCCGCGAGCCTGCGGCGCAGTTCCTCCCGGCCCTCGTCGGTGAGGGTCAGGACATGCCGCGGAGCCGCCACCGAGCCGGGCTGGGTGGTCCGTGCCAGCAGTCCCGCCTTCTCCAGCCGCTTGATCGCGGGGTACAGCGTGCTTTCCGCGACGGGCCGCACATGCCCGGTCAACGCGGTGATGCGTTTGCGCAGCTCATAGCCGTGCAGCGGAGCGTTGTGGAGAAAGCCGAGGATGGCGAGATCCAGCATGCGTGCATTCTGTCCTACGGGCGTGGTACATCGGCTTCGCAATACATCGTATCCGAGGTATCTTCCTGGGCAAGAGGACGGCGGCGAGAGCGCGAAGGGGAGGCCGATGAGGCAGGCGGAGTTCGACGGCAGCGGAAGCGCGATCCGCTGGACGGAGACGCCCGGGGCCGAACCCGCGCGTGTCTACGTGCACGGACTGGGTGCGTCCTCGGCGGTCTACAACGCACACATAGCGGCACGGCCCGAACTCGCGGGTCGCCGTACTCTCTTCGTCGACCTGCCCGGGCACGGCATCAGTGACCGCCCCGCGGCCTTCGGCTACACGCTGGAGGACCATGCCGACGCGCTGGCCGTCGCACTGGACGCGGCGGCGGTGACCGGGGTCGAAGTCGTCGCGCACAGCATGGGTGGCTCCGTGGCCATCGTGCTGGGCCACCGGCGACCCGACCTCGTCTCACGGCTGGTACTCGTCGAGGCCAACCTCGATCCCGACCCGCCGGTCGGCTCCGGCAGCAGCGGTATCGCCACATACACGGAGGAGGAGTACGTAGAAAACGGTGGCCACGCGCGCGTGCTCGAGAAGGTCGGTCCCGACTGGGCCGCCACCATGCGACTCGCCGACCCGCGCGCCCTCCACCGCACGGCGACACACCTCGTGCGGGGCACGAACCCCACGATGCGCCGCCTGCTCGAGGCGATCACGGTCGACCGGGTCTATCTCCAGGGCGAGCTGAGCGGTGAACTGGAGGGCAGGGAAGGCCTGGAGGCCGCGGGCGTGCGCGTGGTGACCGTGCCGGGCGCGGGCCATAACGTCATGTTCGACAACCCGGACGCGTTCGCGGCCGAAGTCGCTGGGGGGTGAGACTCAGACCTCGCGGACGGCCAAGGCGAGAAATCGCGCGTCCTCGTCGGCGTAGGACGTCATCCGCCAGCCGGAACCGGCCAGCACTGGGCCGAGATTGGGCTCGGCGCGCAGATCGTCGGGGGTGATCTGCCGGCCCTGCCGGGCCGCGAGGGCGGCCCGGCCGATGGGATGGAACAGCGCGAGAAGTCCGCCGGGCCGTACCACGCGCGCCAACTCCCGCAGGTTCTCGGCAGGGTGGGGGAGATGTGCGATCAGGCCCGCTGCGAAGACCGCGTCGAGGGACTCCGTGCGGAGGGGCAGCGTCGCCACGTCGGCGAGCAGCAACACGCCGTCACGGTTCCTTCCCGCCCGCACAGCGGCCTCGAGCATCGCCGGGGTCAGATCGGCCCCCAGGACCACCCCGGAGCGCCCCACGGCCGCACGCAGCGGCGTGAGGGCCCGCCCTGTTCCGCAGCCCGCGTCGAGCACGTGGTCGCCCTCGCGCAGCCCGAGAGCGTCCACAGCGGCGGCGTATGCCGGGCCGTCGTCGGGAAACCGGGTGTCCCAGTCGGCTGCGCGCGCCCCGAAGAACTCCTGAACGTGCGTGTGGTCATCGCTCATGCTTCGCATGATCCCTCACCTCCACGAACGACGCCGCAGTGCACATGTTCGAGCGTGACGTGATCCTTCCTAGTTCTTTCTGTGTCAGATTCCAACAGCTTTCGAACTGCGCGTCCGTCGCGCGCCCCCGTCGCGACTAGCGTCCCGGAGCCATGGGACACCTGGACCACGCCGCGTTCGGCTGGCTTACCCCCGTGCTGTCGTATGTGATGGCGTGCATAGGCGCCGCCCTCGGGCTGCGCTGTACGGTCCGCGCGCTGGGCACCACGGGCAGATCGCGTCGCAACTGGCTCATCACCGGGGCCTCGGCGATCGGCACCGGTATCTGGACCATGCACTTCGTTGCCATGCTCGGCTTCGGCGTCTCCGGAACCGAGATCCGCTACGACGTGCCACTGACCATCCTGAGCCTGCTGGTCGTCATGGTCATGGTCGGCGCCGGCGTCTTCGCCGTCGGCTACGGCAGGGACCGCGCCAGGGCGCTCGTCCTCGGCGGGCTGACGACCGGCCTCGGCGTCGCGAGCATGCACTACCTCGGTATGGCGGCACTGCGGCTGCACGGGGCGGTGCGCTACGACCCTATGTTCGTCGGGGTCTCCGTCCTGATCGCCGTGGTCGCGGCGACGGCGGCCCTGTGGGCGGGACTGAACATCAAGTCGCCCGTCGCGGTCACCGTCGCCTCGCTCGTCATGGGCGCGGCGGTCAGCAGCATGCACTACACCGGGATGTTGGCGGTGAGCGTTCACGTCGCGCCGTCCGGCGCGGCCCTGCCCGGGGCCACGGCGATGCAGTTCATCTTCCCCCTCGCCGTCGGCCTCGGGTCCTACCTGTTCCTGACCTCGGCATTCGTCGCGCTGTCGCCGACCGTCGGCGAACGGGAGGCGTTTGCTTCGGCCCAGCGACCCGTCGAGAGTGTGGCCCGCTGACCGCGGGCCCGGACGTCACGACCCGACATCTTCCGAGCGAGGAGTCCATGCGAACACCCCGTAGGACCCCCGGGGCCGGCGCCGAGTCGCCGTCCAGGCCGCAGGTCCGCGGTCGCCGGGCGCACGCCGCCCGCCCGGCCGGCGAGCGAACCGATATCGACGAGATCGGCAGCACCGAGCCCGCCCCACCCTTGCGGGCGAGAGGGTGGCGCATACGCCCGCGCACCGTCAGGGCCAAGGTCGTCTGCCTTCTGATGGTGCCCGTGGTCTCCCTGCTCGCCCTCTGGGCGTACGCCACCGTCAGTACCGCTCAGGACATCGCAGGGCTGCGTCAGTTGCAGCGCGTGGAGTCCACCGTGCGTGCCCCGGTCGCCGACGCCGTGGCCGCCCTCCAGACCGAACGCGCGGCCGCTGTGCGCTATGCGACCGACCCGGGGGCCGAGCAGGCGGACGACTTGAGGACACTGGCCGGACGCACCGACCGGGCCGTGTCCAAGCTGCGGCTGGGCGATCATCTCACCGTCGCCGATGGCACCGATCTGCCCGGCAACGTCCCCGGCCGCCTCGAAGCATTCGTCACTGGGGCCGAAGGCCTGCGGTCACTGCGCGACGACGTGCTCGCCCGCCGGGTTGGTTGGGACGAGACGTACGCCCAGTACACCAGGGCGATCGCCGCGGCCTTCGTAGTGGACGGCGCGCTGTCCGGGGTGCAGGACGCCGACCTCGGCTCCGACGCGCGCGTGCTGCTCGAGTTCTCACGCGCGGGAGAGTCGCTCGCCCAGGAGGACACGGTCCTCTCCAGCGCCCGCCTAGCAGGCACCCTCGACGGCGAGCGCCTGAGACTGTTCACCGGCGCCGTTGACACTCGCCGCGCCCTGACCGCGTCCGCCGTAGCCGATCTGCGCGGTTCTCAACAGGCCGCCTGGCAGCGGCTCGCGAAGGACACCGCGTACGCCGACATCGGCGCCGTCGAGGACAGGGTGCTGGGCGGCCGGCCCGGTGCTCAGGCCGTCCGCTCCGCCCCGGCCGTCACCTGGAACCCGGCACACGCGCGTGTGCAGGACGGTATGCGGGCCATCGAGGCGGACGCCGGCCGTGGCGTCGCGCACCGGGCCGATGCCTTCACCCGCGTCGTGCTCACCCCCGCCGGCGCCGCTGTCCTCCTGGGCCTGGCCGCCGTCGCCGCATCCCTCGTCATCTCCGTGCGCATCGGACGCGGACTGGTCGTCGAACTGGTCAGCCTGCGCAACAGCGCCCTGGAGATCGCCCGTCACAAACTCCCGCAGGCCATGCGAAAGCTGCGTGCCGGGGAGGAGATCGACGTCGACTCCGAGGCACCTCTCGGGCCGCCGGCCGAGGACGAGGCCGGACAGGTCGCCGAGGCTCTGAGCACGGTGCATCAGGCCGCCCTGCACGCCGCTGTCGAACGTGCGGAACTCGTCAGCGGAATCTCCGGGGTGTTCGTCAATCTGGCCCGGCGCAGCCAGGTCCTGGTACACCGGCAGCTGAACCTGCTCGACAGCATGGAGCGCCGTTCCGACGACCCGAACCAGCTGAGCGACCTCTTCCGGCTCGACCACCTCACCACGCGCATGCGCCGCCACGCGGAGAGCCTGATCATCCTCTCCGGAGCCGCACCCGGCCGTGCCTGGCGCACGCCCGTGTCGCTGACCAACGTCGTACGCGCAGCGGTCTCCGAGGTCGAGGACTACGCGCGCGTGGAGGTACGGCAACTCCCCGAGGCCTTGGTGATCGGCGCCGCGGTCGCCGACCTCACCCACCTCCTCGCCGAACTCATCGAGAACGCCGCGCAGTTCTCGCCGCCGCACACGCGCGTGCGTGTCAGCGGAGAACCGGTCGGCAACGGCTATGCCGTGGAGGTCGAGGATCGCGGCCTCGGCATGGGCAGGGAGACCCTCGCCGACGCCAACCGGCGCATCGAGCAGTCCGAGGTACTCGACCTGTGCGACAGCGACCGGCTCGGCCTCTTCGTGGTCAGCAGGCTCGCCTCCAGGCACGGCGTCAAGGTGCACCTGCAGACCTCCCCTTACGGCGGCACGACCGTGGTCGTCCTCCTGCCGACGGCTCTGTTGCACACCAGCGCGGAGGAACGTCCACCTCGGACGGCGGAGGCCGAACGGCACGAAACCCACGAGTACGCGCGCGTGGCCGCGGCCGCGGAAGGCAAGGAGCCCGTGGAGCAGACCGCGGAACGGCTCGCGCCTGCCGGGTCGGCTCCCGCCGGGACTCATGCGTCCGCCGACGCCTCGGCAGAGGGCCCGCCGTCGGTGGTCACCACGCTGAGGCTGCACCGCCCCGCGGACGACTCGGAGGGATCCGAGAGCCTGCCCCGGCGCGTACGGCAGGCGAACCTGGCCCCCCAACTGCGGGCTGAGCGCCCGCAGGAGCCTGCGACGGGCACCCCGGGCCCGGCGCGCGACGACAAACGCACCCCCGAACTGGTAAGGGACCGTATGGCGGCATACCGCGACGGCTGGACACGTGGTGGTGGCCGCGCCCCTGGCAGCGCGACGGGGCCCGTCGGCGACAGCAGCGAAGAAGGAGACCTCACGTGATCCAGGACCCGAGCATGAGGACCGCCCAGCGGTCGGGGGAACTCGATTGGTTGCTGGACGACTTGGTGGTACGTGTGAGCGAAGTGCGGCACGCCGTGGTGCTGTCCAACGACGGCCTTGCCGTGGGCGCGTCGACCGACATCAGCCGAGAGGACGCCGAGCACCTGGCGGCGGTCGCCTCCGGCTTCCACAGTCTCGCCAAGGGCGTGGGCCGCCACTTCGGTGTCGGCGGGGTGCGACAGACCATGGTCGAGATGGACGACGGATTCCTGTTCGTGGCGGCCGCCGGCGACGGGTCCTGCCTCGCGCTCCTCACGGCTGTCACGGCTGACATCGGCCTGGTGGCCTACGAGATGGCCCGCTTGGTGAAGCGCGTGGGTGAGCACCTCTACACCCCGCCCCGTGTGGGCGCGCGTCCGCCGGCCGCCGGTTGAGAGCCGGAGGCGGTTGCGGATGACCGAGGAACCGACAGGCGCGCCGTACTTGCCGGGCGGCCGGTGGTATGATCAGGAAGCGGGCCCGCTGGTCCGCCCCTATGCGATGACGGGTGGCCGCACCAGACCGGGCCCCAGCGGGGTCCGGTTCGACCTGATCGCACTCGTCTCGCTCCAGACTGGCGCGCCGAACGCGGACGACGACACCTCCCTGGGCCCGGAACACCTCGCTCTCATCGACCTGTGCCGTATCGAGACGCAGTCCGTCGCCGAACTCTCCGCAGGCGCCGACCTGCCCGTCGGCGTCGTCCGCGTGCTCCTGGGCGATCTTCTGGAACTGGGCTGTGTGACGGTCAGCCGCCCCGTACCCCCGGCTCAACTGCCCGACGAACGGATTCTGCGCGAAGTCATCGAGGGACTGAGGGCGCTTTAGGCGATGGACCGGAACCAACGTCAGCCGGACTCGCGCCAAGTTGTGCGCCCGTTCAGGTATCGAACGGGCGAGAGGTGCTCAGATCGGGCAACTAACGATCCAACTCCTGGGAGAGCGACGGAAGTTGCCATGATGCTGACTCCGCACGGATGTACCGATGTCGACCGTTGCCGGCACTCCCGAGAGAAGTGATCGATGGTCTCCGAGCACTCCGACGCCTCCGCGGACGAGACGACCGCCCTGGCGTTGAAGATACTTGTCGCCGGCGGATTCGGCGTGGGCAAGACCACCTTGGTGGGCGCGGTCAGTGAGATCAGGCCGCTGCGCACCGAGGAACTGCTCAGCGAAGCGGGCCAGTCCGTGGACGACATCGACGGCGTGGACCAGAAGGTCACGACGACCGTCGCCATGGACTTCGGGCGTATCACCATCCGGTCCGGTCTCTCGCTCTACCTCTTCGGCACGCCCGGCCAGGACCGATTCTGGTTCCTGTGGGACGAGCTCTCGCAGGGAGCCCTCGGTGCGGTCGTCCTGGCGGACACCCGACGGCTCGAGGACTGCTTCCCTGCCGTGGACTATTTCGAGCACCGGCACATCCCGTTCGTGGTGGCCGTCAACTGCTTCGTGGGCGCCCGCACCTACGGCGCCCACGATGTGTCGCGCGCCCTCGACCTCGACCAGGGCACACCTGTGGTGCTGTGCGACGCACGGGACCGCGACTCCGGCAAGGAGGTGCTGATCCGTCTGGTCGAGTACGCCGGGCGCATGCACACCGCCCGGCTGCTCGACTCCGTGAGCTGACGCGCTAATCGGCGACGGACGAGAAGGCCAGCACCGTCTCGATCCGCACCCGGACGAGGAGTTCCCCTGGGACGCCGTTGCGGGCGCCGAACTCCTCGGCCCGCTCCTCGCCCATGTACCGGGCGCCGATCCGGGCAGCCCAGAGCCGCAGCTCGTCGAGGTCCTCCGACAGCTCCGCCCGTCCTTGCAGTACGACGAAGTCGAACGGAGGCCGGTCGTCGTCCACGCACAGGGCGACGCGGCCGTCCCTGGCCAGATTCCGGCCCTTCACGGTCTCCTTCCCGGTGTTGAAGACCAGGTCGCCCCTGTCCAGCAGGAACCAGATCGGCGCCACATGCGGACTGCCGTCGGCCCGGACGGTGGAGAGCTTCGCGGTGCGGGTGCCGTGCGAGACGAAGGCTCGCCATTCCTCGTCGGTCATCTTGTGTGCCATGCCTCCATCCTGCTTGCCGGGAAGGCGGCAGTGGGGAAGGCTGGCTGATCGGATCCTCCGGCCAGGAGGAACGACGTCACGGGGAGAGAGGACCATGGCGCAGAACACCGAGCTCGGCTGGCTCCTGGACGACCTGACCGAGCGCGTGGACCACATACGGCACGCATTGGTGCTGTCCAATGACGGACTGGTGACCGGAGCTAGCACGGGGCTGCGGCGCGAGGACGCGGAGCACCTCGCGGCGGTCTCGTCCGGGCTGCAGAGCCTGGCCAAGGGCTCGGGCCGCCACTTCGGTGCCGGCCAGGCGCGTCAGACGATGATCGAATTCGACGATGCGATCCTGTTCGTCACCGCGGCCGGTTCGGGCAGCTGCCTGTGCGTGCTCAGTGCCGCGGAGGCCGACATCGGCCAGATCGGGTACGAGATGACACTGCTCGTGAACCGGGTCGGGGAGCACCTCGCCGTGGAGTCGCGGGACCGGGAGCGCACGCCGACCGTGGACCTGTGACAGTGAGGCGCACAAGCCTCCTGGATCTCCCGACGTGAGGCCCAGGCCCTCGCGGATGGTCCTCTGACCTGCGGAAACGGTGGCCGCGAGAGTTATCCACAGGTAGAAACCGGGATCCGGCGATCCGGCTACGGTTTTTCCGAGGCGGGCGTAGACCACGCTCGCAAGGGACTCCACGGGGGAGAACTGCCATGTCCGGGAAGACCATGACGTCCACCGTCGCCGACGCCACCGACAGCGCCGCAGCATCCGCGTCGCGGCGCAGGTCGCTCGCTCTGAACGGTGCCGCACGAGAACTGGACCTGAGGCGCGGGGAGTTCGATCTCGCGGTACAACTCGGGTATGTGCGGACCGTCTCCGGGGAGCTGGGAGGGGGACGCCGTGTCAAGCGTGCGGAGATCGATCGCGTGCGGCGCGAAGCCGGTTTCCCCGAGGCGCTGCGGGAGCGGGTCAAGGTGCTGGGCACTCGGGACGGAGCGGCCCTGATGGGGGTGACACCGGCCAGGTTCACCCGGTTCGCACGTCTTGGCTTGGTGGTTCCCGTCAAGTGGTATCTGAACCGCTACCGCGCGGTGGTCTGGCTGTACTTGGCCGAGGAGCTCAAGCAGTTCGCATCGGGCGAGGCGAACGCGAACCTGCTCACCGGCCGGACGCCGGAAGGGCTGCGCGACCAACTGGAGGCGGGCCTGGATCTGCGCCCCAGGAACTGGCGAGGGCGCCACCTCGGATTCCAGCTGCGTCAGTTGGAGGATCCATGGGCGAGGGCCGCAGTGGTGGCATCCCTTCTCGATCGGGCACGGGTGGAGGAGGTCGTCCGTGATCCGTACGAGCGGGCCGAGCTGTATCGCCTCCGGCCCGCGCGACCCGTGCAGGGCCCGCCCGACTCGCCTGCGGTCCGGGTCACCGCGCGGATCATGACGGCAGAGGATCCCGATGAGATCGGATGGCTCCTGGCCGATTTGGGACTGGCCCTCATCGAGGCGCGCGGGTACCGGCCCGCGCCGGGGCCATTGTCGGTGGGCCCGGACGAAGGTCCATCCGGGAGTCCGGCCGGCTCTCAGGAGCCGCAGCCCCAGCAGGAGCCGACACCGTCACGAGGCATGTTCGGGTGGCTGCGGCGCAGAAACCCGTGACCGGCGCGGCATCCGGGCAGTGACCCGGATGCCGGGCGCCCTGCGTCAGCGCTGGAGACTGCGGAACAGTCCCTCCTGGACGACCGAGACGAGCAGACGTCCCTCGATGTCGTAGATGCGGCCCCGGGCGAGGCCGCGGCCACCCACCGCGATCGGCGACTCCTGGTCGTAAAGGAACCACTCGTCCGCGCGGAACGGCCGGTGGAACCACATGGCGTGATCCAGCGACGCCATGTCGAAGCCGCGCGGTCCCCACAGCGGCTCCACGGGGATGCGGACGGCGTCCAGGAGTGTCATGTCGCTCGCGTAGGTGAGAGCGCAGGTGTGCACCAAGGGGTCGTCCCCCAACGGGCCCACGGCGCGCATCCATACGGCGCTGCGCGGCTCGGCGTCCTTGATCTCCTCGGCGCTCCAGCGCAGCCGGTCCACGTAACGGATGTCGAAAGGCTGACGCCGCGCCATCCGCTCCAGGGCATCGGGCAGTGCACCGAGGTGTTCCTCGACCTCCTGCGCCACCGTCGGCAGGGTTTCGGGGTTCGGAACCTTGCGGGCCGGAGGCAACTGGTGATCGAAGCTCCCCTCTTCAGGCTTGTGGAAGGAAGCGGTCAGATTGAAGATCGTGCGGCCTCGTTGTACGGCCGTGACCCGCCGGGTCGTGAAGGACCTTCCGTCACGCACCCGTTCGACCTGGTACACGATGGGCATTCCGGGGATGCCGGGGCGCAGGAAGTACGCGTGCAGCGAGTGCACCGGCCGTTCGCCGTCCGTGGTCCGGCCGGCGGCGACCAGCGCCTGCCCGGCCACCTGGCCGCCGAAGACCCGCTGCAGGGACTCCTGCGGGCTGCGGCCACGGAAGATGTTGACCTCGATCTGCTCCAGGTCGAGCAGATCGACAAGCCTCTCGGCTGGGTTCGTCATGAAAGCGTTTCTCCTGTGCTCACAGCTGGCCGACGTCGGTGACCCGGACGACGGCGCGGCCCTCCGCATCGGAGGCCGCAAGGTCGATCTCGGCACTGATGCCCCAGTCGTGGTCGCCGTTGGGGTCGGCGAAGGCCTGCCGGACGCGCCACAGCCCGTTCTGCGGCTCCTCCTCGATCATCAGCAGCTTCGGGCCGCGAGCGTCAGGGCCGGTGCCGAGCTCCTCGTACTCGTCCCAGTACTTATCCATCGCGGTGCCCCACGCATCGGCGTCCCAACCGGCCTCGGCGTCCATCTCGCCCAGTTCCTCGACCTGGTCGAGGGCGGCGAGTTCCACCCGGCGGAACATGGCGTTGCGGACCAGGACGCGGAAGGCGCGGGCGTTCGCGGTGACGGGCTTGACCTCGTCGGCCTTTTCCTGCGCCTCCTCGGCCGTCAGCTCCTCCGGGTTGGCCAGCTGCTCCCACTCGTCCAGCAGGCTGGAGTCGACCTGGCGCACCATCTCGCCGAGCCAGGCGATCAGGTCCTCCAGGTCTTCCGACTTCAGGTCGTCCGGGACCGTGTGATCGAGGGCCTTGTAGGCGCTGGCCAGGTAGCGCAGCACGATGCCCTCGGTGCGGGCGAGTTCGTAGTAGGAGACGAACTCCGTGAAGGAGAGCGCCCGTTCGTACATGTCACGGATGACCGCCTTCGGCGACAGCGGATGGTCGCCCACCCACGGGTGGCTCTTGCGGTAGGTGTTGTACGCCTGGAAGAGCAACTCCTCGAGCGGCTTGGGGTACGTGACGTCCTGGAGCCGCTCCATGCGCTCCTCGTACTCGAGGCCGTCCGCCTTCATCGCCGCCACGGCCTCGCCGCGCGCCTTGTTCTGCTGGGCGGCCAGGATCTGGCGCGGGTCGTCCAGTGTGGACTCGACGACCGAGACCATGTCGAGGGCGTAGGAGGGGGACTCCGGGTCGAGGAGTTCGAATGCGGCCAGTGCGAACGTCGACAGCGGCTGGTTGAGCGCGAAGTCCTGCTGAAGATCGACGGTGAGGCGCACGATGCGGCCGGTGGGGTCCGGCTCGTCGAGCTTCTCGACGATCCCGCCGTCCAGCAGCGAGCGGTAGATCGCGATCGCGCGCCGGATGTGCCGCAACTGCTGCTTGCGCGGCTCGTGGTTGTCCTCCAGCAGATGACGCATCGCCTCGAAGGCGTTCCCCGGCCGGGCGATCACAGACAGCAGCATTGTGTGGGTGACCCGGAAGCGGGAGGTGAGCGGCTCGGGCTCGGCGGCGATCAGCTTCTCGAAGGTGTTCTCCGTCCAGCCGACGAAGCCCTCCGGTGCCTTCTTGCGCACCACCTTGCGGCGCTTCTTCGGGTCGTCGCCGGCCTTGGCGAGCGCCTTCTCGTTCTCGATGACGTGCTCGGGCGCCTGCGCCACGACCAAGCCCGCCGTGTCGAAACCCGCGCGTCCCGCGCGGCCCGCGATCTGGTGGAACTCCCGGGCGCGCAGCGTGCGTACCCGGTTGCCGTCGTACTTGGTCAGTGCCGTGAACAGCACGGTGCGGATGGGAACGTTGACGCCGACGCCCAGTGTGTCCGTGCCGCAGATCACCTTCAGCAGGCCTGCCTGGGCCAGCTTCTCCACC
The DNA here is from genome assembly GCF_053598275.1 of Streptomyces sp. NPDC001156. NCBI lineage: Bacteria > Bacillati > Actinomycetota > Actinomycetes > Kitasatosporales > Streptomycetaceae > Streptomyces > Streptomyces sp. NPDC001156. The sequence continues at coordinate 12,983 of NZ_JBSFJX010000028.1, forward strand.
AGACGCCGGTACTTGGGGAGCATGCCGGCGTGATGGACGCCGATGCCGTGCCGTACGTAGCGGGAGAGGTTGCGGCCGAACTTGGTGGTGAAGCGGAAATTGCCAATCAGTGCGGCGATCTCGTCCTTCTCCTCACGCGAGCACATGTTGATGCTCATCAGCGCCTGCGCCCGCTCCACGGCCTGGGCCTGCGTGAAGTGCACGATGTAGACCGGGGCCTGGCGGGAGTCCAGGAGGTCGGTGAGCGTATCGGTGAGGGGGGTGAACCGGTACTCGTAGGAGAGCGGTACCGGACGGGTCGCCGAGCGGACCACCGCGGTCGGGCGTCCGGTGCGGCGGGTCAGGTCCTTCTCGAACATCGAGACATCGCCGAGCGTCGCCGACATCAGGATGAACTGCGCCTGAGGCAGTTCCAGGATCGGGATCTGCCACGCCCAGCCGCGGTCGCCCTCGGCGTAGAAGTGGAACTCGTCCATGACGACCTGGCCGACGTCGGCCTGCCTGCCGTCGCGCAGCGCGATGGACGCGAGAACCTCGGCTGTGCAGCAGATCACAGGGGCGTCCGCGTTGACGGAGGCGTCGCCGGTCAGCATGCCGACGTTCTCGGTGCCGAAGAGCTTGCACAGCTCGAAGAACTTCTCCGAGACCAGAGCCTTGATCGGCGCCGTGTAGAAGGTGACCTCGTCCCGGGCGAGCGCGGCGAAGTGCGCCCCCGCGGCGATCATGCTCTTGCCGGAGCCGGTGGGAGTCGACACGATCACGTTCGCTCCCGAGACGGCCTCGATCAGCGCCTCCTCCTGGTGGGGATAGAGGGTGAGGCCGCGATCCCCGACCCACGCCTCGAAGGCTTCGTAGAGGGCGTCGGGGTCTGCGGTCCTGGGGAGCTGATCGATGAGGGTCACGTCCCCATCTTGCCTGCCCCGCGACCGGATGGGGGAATCGGATGCCGGTCCGAAGATCGTCAACGCTACGCTGTGGCGCCGACAACACGTCAGTGCACATCGACAACTGAGCAGTGCGACAAGAAGAATGGGGCGGGAAGCGGCGATGATGGGACCAGCACACTCACTGTCGGGGGCCGCGGCCTGGCTCGGGGTGGGGGCGGCCGCTGCCGCGGCGGGCCACCCGATGCCCTGGCCGGTGCTCCTGGTCGGTGCTCTGATCTGCGCGGGAGCCGCGCTGGCCCCGGATCTGGACCACAAGGCGGCCACCATCTCGCGGGCCTTCGGACCCATCTCCCGCGGGGTGTGCGAGATCGTCGACAAGCTCTCCTACGCCGTCTACAAGGCGACCCGGAAGCCGGGCGACGCCCGTCGCTCGGGTGGCCATCGCACGCTGACCCACACCTGGCTGTGGGCGGTGCTGATTGGTGCGGGCACCGCGGCCGCGGCCGTCGCGGGCGGCCGGTGGACGGTGCTGGGCATCCTGTTCGTCCACATGGTGCTCGCGATCGAGGGACTGCTGTGGCGGGCGGCCCGCGGTTCGAGCAGCGATGTGCTGGTCTGGCTGCTCGCCGGTACCAGTGCCTGGATTCTGGCGGGCGTGCTCGACAAACCCGGCAATGGTTCGGACTGGCTGTTCACCGCGCCGGGACAGCAGTACCTGTGGCTCGGCCTACCGATCATCCTGGGTGCTCTGGTGCACGACATCGGGGACGCGCTGACCGTCTCGGGCTGCCCGATCCTGTGGCCCATACCGCTGGGCCGCAGGCGCTGGTACCCGGTCGGCCCGCCCAAGGTGATGCGATTCCGGGCGGGCAGCTGGGTGGAGCTGAAGGTGCTGATGCCCGTGTTCATGCTGCTCGGCGGCGTGGGCTGTGCCGCGGCTCTCAACTTGATCTGAGCGCGGGCCGGGGCGGCGGCCTACCGATCTCCCTCAGCGCCCGCCGTCTGCCCCGCCCCGCCGTACCGGCGCTCGAACTGGGCGATGCGCCCCTCCGAGTCCACCGTCCGTGCCTTGCCGGTGTAGAAGGGGTGGCTCTCGGACGAGATCTCCACGTCCACAACCGGATACGTCTCGCCGTCGTCCCAGTCGATGGTCTGGTCGCTGGTCGCGGTGGACCGGGTCAGGAAGGCGTAGCCGGCGGCGCGGTCGCGGAAGACGACGGAGTGGTAGTCGGGGTGCTTGTCCTGCTGCATGACTGCTCCTGGCGGGGGTGCGGGGACCAGCGGCATCAGCCGGACGAGGGCTCCTCGTCGACGATGTGCACGGCGGCTTCCTCGGCCGAGGCAGCCGCGCCGTCGATGCCGACGTCGCTGGCGATCAGCCCGCTCTCCTCGTCCTCGTGCGCTCCTTCGCTGGGGGCGACAAGGCGGCCGGAGCGGACGTCGCCCACCTCGTTGTCCAGGGGCTCCCCCTCGCCGTCCGGCCAGTCCCCGATGTCGTCGCCGTCCGGGGTCGCGATGTCCGGGAGTTCCTCGGCGAGGCGTTCGTCCAGGGTCTCGCCGTGGTGCCGTTCGGACGCGGTCACGCCCACGTGCTCTACCGCCCAGGGCCGCTCCGGCGGTGACCAGCCGCGGTCGAGAGGGTCGCCGACCCCGTCGGAGAGCAGGGTGTCCTCGGCGTCGAGCAGCCCCGCGTCGTCCTGCACCTCGGATCCGTCGGGCTGGTAGACGTCGTCTCCCCAACCGTCGGTGCTGTCCACGGGTACCTCCAGGTGATGGGCGGAACCGGGCGCCGCCAAACACGACGCCGGACGCGGGGGTCGCCGGGCGTGGGCCACGCCCTTCCGACCGATGACTGTGGCACATCCCCCGCGCTGTTCCACCTCCAGACTTTCACTTTGCGATGCCCCTGCGCAACGGCAGCCGTGGTGGCGCCGCGCCACGGGGGGCATCGTGCGTGGAAGGGGTGCGGGGCAGGCCGCCGACTGCCCGGTCCCGGACCTGCCCCGGCCCGGCGCCGCGTCAGCCGTGCCAGGACCGCCACAGCGCGGCGTACGCCCCGTCCGCGGCGACCAGCTCGTCATGGCTGCCCAGCTCGCTGATCCGCCCGTTCTCCACGACGGCGATGACATCGGCGTCGTGCGCGGTGTGCAGCCGGTGCGCGATGGCGACGACCGTGCGCCCGTCCAGCACGCGGGAGAGCGAGCGCTCCAGATGGCGGGCCGCACGCGGGTCCAGGAGCGAGGTGGCCTCGTCCAGGACCAGCGTGTGCGGGTCAGCGAGCACCAGCCGGGCCAGCGCGATCTGCTGCGCCTGTGCCGGAGTGAGCGCGAGCCCGCCTGAGCCCACCTCGGTGTCCAGGCCCTCGTCCAGGGCACGGGCCCAGCCGTCCGCGTCGACCGCGGCCAGCGCGGCCCACAGCTGGGCGTCGACGGCGTCGGCGGAGTCCCCGCTGGAGGGGAGGCGGGAGTGCGGGAGGGCCAGCAGGAGGTTGTCGCGCAGGGAGCCCACGAAGACGTGGTGCTCCTGGTTGACCAGGGCCACGTGCGAGCGCACGCGCTCGGCGGGCATCTGCGACAGTTCCGCGCCGCCGAGGGTGATCCGGCCGTCCCGCGGTGCGTAGATCCCGGCGAGCAGTCGGCCGAGCGTGGACTTGCCCGCCCCGGAGGGACCCACCAGAGCGAGCCGGGTGCCGGGCGCCACCTTCAGGGAGATCCGGTGCAGCACATCGACTCCGGCACGGTAGCCGAAGCGCACCTCGTCGGCCTCGACGTCCAGCCCGTCGGGGCTGAGTGAGGTGTCGCCCGCGTCCGGCTCGATGTCCCGGACCCCGACCAGCCGGGCCAGCGACACCTGGGCGACCTGCAGCTCGTCATACCACCGCAGGATCAGGCCCACAGGATCGACGAGCATCTGCGCGATCAGCGCGCTCGTGGTGAGCTGGCCGACCCCGATCCAGCCGTGCAGGACGAACACCCCGCCGATCATCAGCACCGAGGCCAGGACCGTGACGTGCGTGATGTTGATGAACGGGAAGAGCACCGAGCGCAGCCACAGCGTGTACCGCTCCCAGGCGGTCCACTCCTTGACCCGCCGGTCGGAGAGGGCGATGCGCCGGTCGCCGAGACGATGCGCCTCGATCGTGTGCCCCGCGTCAACGGTCTCGGCGAGGACGGCGGCCACCGCGGCATAGCCGGCGGCCTCGGAGCGGTAGGCCGAGGGAGCCCGCTTGAAGTACCAGCGGCAGCCGATCACCAGCAGCGGTACGGCGAGCAGCACGGCCGGGGCGAGCTGCGGAGCCGTGACCGTCAGGCCGCCGAGCAGCAACAGCACCCACACCACGCCGATCGCCAGCTGCGGCACAGCCTCCCGCATCGCGTTGGCGAGCCGGTCGATGTCAGTGGTGATCCGGGACAGCAGATCACCGGTACCGGCCCGCTCCAGCACGCCCGGCGGCAGCCCCACCGCCCGTACGAGGAAGTCCTCCCGCAGGTCGGCGAGCATCCGCTCGCCGAGTACGGCACCGTTCAGCCGCACCAGCCGCACGAACACGGCCTGAACGGCGAGCGCGAGGACGAACAGGGCGGCGGTGCGTTCCAGGTGGAGCTCCCGCGTACCGTCCGAAACGCGTTCCACGAGTCCGCCGAGCAGGTAGGGGCCCGTCATCGAGGCGATGACGGAGACCGTGTTCACGCCGATGAGCAGCAGGAAGGCCCGGCGGTGCCGGCGGAACAGTTCGGCCACGTAGGAGCGGACGGTCTCCGGGGCGCCGACGGGCAGCGTATGCGCCACTGTCGGGGCCGCCGGGTCGTACACCGGTGGCGCCACGCCGGTCATGCGGTCTCCTCGATCTCTTCCAGTTCGGCCAGCATGTGTTCGGCCCGTGCCTCTTCGGCCCGTGCCCCTCCGATCCGTGCTTCGTCAGCCAGCACGTCATCGGCCATTACGTCGACGGCCGGTTCTTCGTCGGCCGGTAGGGCGTTCCGTGCCGCGGCCTCTTCGTCGGTCTCGCGGGTCACCACCGCTCGGTACCGGGGGTCGCCGTGCACCAGGTCGCGATGCAGGCCCACGGCCGCGACCTGGCCTTCGTGCACCAGCACGACGCGGTCGGCACGGTCCAGGACCAGGGGCGACGAGGTGAACACCACCGTCGTCCGGCCTGCCCGCAGCTCCCGGAGCCCCTCGGCGATCCGGGCCTCGGTGTGCGAGTCGACCGCGGACGTCGGTTCGTCCAGGACCAGCACCTGGGGGTCCGTGATCAGTGACCGGGCAAGGGCGAGCCGCTGGCGCTGGCCGCCGGACAGGGACCGGCCGCGCTCGGTGATCCGCGCGTCCATCGGGTCGGCAGCGGTCGGCGAGCCCTGCGTGAGTGCCTCCAGGACGTCGCCGCACTGCGCCGCGGTGAGCGCCTCCTCGGCGCCGACCTTGCCCGAGGCGGGCACATCGAGCAGTTCCCGCAGCGAACCGGACAGCAGCACCGGGTCCTTGTCCTGGACGAGGACGGAGGTCCGAGCCGAGTCGAGCGGGAGTTCGTCCAGCGGGACGCCGCCCAGAATCACCGAGGCGCCCTCCTCGGCGGAGTGCCCGCCCAGCCGTTCGGCGAGCACGCCCGCCGCGTCCGGGTCGCCGCAGACCACGGCGGTCAGCTGCTTGGCGGGCGCGAGCAGCCCGGTGACCGGGTCGTACAGATCCCCTGTCGGCTGGCACGCCTCGCGGGAGCCCGCCGAGTCCATGGCGCGTTCCAGTGAGAGCACCCGGGCCGCGCGCCGGGCCGACGGCCGTGAGAAGGAGTACGCCATGGCGATCTCCTGGAAGTGCTGCAGGGGATAGGTGAGCAGCATGACTGCGCTGTACACGGTGACCAGCTCACCGACGGCGATCCGGCCCTCCTGCGCCAGGTGCACACCGCGCCAGACGACCGCGATCATCAGCAGCCCTGGCAGCAGCACCTGGACCGCCGCGATCAGCGACCACATCCGGGCGCTGCGCACCGCTGCGGTTCGCACGTCCTGCGAGGCCCTCCGGTAGCGGTCGAGGAAGAGCTCCTCGCCACCGATGCCGCGCAGTACACGGAGGCCCGCGACGGTGTCCGAGGCCAGTTCGGTGGCGCGTCCCGCCTTCTCCCGCTGGGTGTCGGCACGCCGGGTCGCCCGGGGCAGCAGCGGCAGGACGGCCAGTGCCAGCGCGGGTACGCCCACCGCGACCACCACGCCGAGCGCGGGCTGGTAGACCACGAGCGCGACGCAGACCGCCACGACGGTGAGCGCGGCGGCGCTGAAGCGCGAGACGGCCTCGACGAACCAGCCGATCTTCTCGACGTCCCCGGTGGACACTGCGACGACCTCGCCGGCCGCGACGCGGCGGGTCAGCGCGGAGCCGAGTTCCGCCGTCCTGCGGGCCAGGAGCTGCTGGACCCGTGCGGCCGCGGTGATCCAGTTGGTGACCGCGGTGCGGTGCAACATCAGGTCGCCCACCGCGATACCCACCCCGCACAACAGGAGCAGCCCGCCAGTCTGGACGAGCCGCGCGCCCGAGCGATCGACCACGGCTTGGACGGCGAGGCCGACGCAGAACGGCAGCCCGCACACGGACAGGAAGTGCAGCAGCCCCCACGCGAGGGACTTGAGCTGCCCGCCCAGTTGGTTGCGGCCGAGCCACCACAGGAACCGGGGACCCGAGCGTGCGTCCGGCACACCTGGGTCGGGATACGGAAGGTCTCGAATCTGCATGACGTCCCAGTGGCTCGTGTCACGGATGGATCGGGCCAGGGTGCGGAGGCGGGGGCAGCGCCTACGAGCGTCCGCGAATGGCCGTACAAACCGTGAAAGGGTCGCCCGTGTTGCGGCCGGAGGCAAACGGTTTTCTGGCCCGACAGGTGAGTACCGGCCCCCCGGGGCGCGACACGCAGGCGGGACAGCCGTTAGGGATACGTGATTTGACATCAAATAGTGTGACTATATTCGTTATGTGAAGGGATGGTGTGCACGGTGCGGGGCGCTCGCGAGTTGTGGGCGCGGCCTGTGGTGTGCTCCTGATGTCCCTGTCGGCGTGCGGGGGTTCGGGTGCGGAGGGGGACCGGCAGCACGGCGGACGACTGCCGAACAGGGCCGCGGGGCCGCCGGCCGCCACGGCGGAACCGCCTGCTCCAGTCGACCGAGGACGCATCCCAGGCGTCGGCGACCACCTGTACCGGCGTATCCCGGACGGCAGCCGCCAGGCGCTGGTGGTCTACGGAGACGGCAGGGAGTCGCCGGACTCCACGATCGTGTACTACGTGAAAGACGGTGACGCCTGGTCCGAGGTCGATCGCTGGGCGGGGCACAACGGCAGGGAGGGGTGGACCACGGACCACTATGAGGGCGACCTGCGCAGCCCCGTCGGTGTGTTCACCCTCAGCGACGCCGGCGGTGTTCGCGACGATCCCGGCGCAACGCTGCCGTACGACCAGAACTCGGTGTCCTACGCGGTTCCGGCGAACTGGGGCGAGGCGCACCGGAGCGACTTCGACTACGTCATCGCCATCGACTACAACCGGCGCCCGGGTACCCCGCCGTCCGATCCGATCCGCCCCGGCGGATCCGACAGGGGCGGTGGCATCTGGCTCCATGTGGACCACGGCGACGGGACGGCGGCCTGTATCACCCTGCCCGAGTCTGGTATGGAGTACCTGTTGCAGACCCTCGACCCGGACCGGCGTCCCGTGGTGGTGATGGGGGACAGGGCGAACCTGCGGGCCTAGGCGCTTTGCGGGAGCGCCGGGTACCGCGACGGTGCGGTCCCGGCCGCGCATCCGCCTGGACGGACGACGAGTCGCTTCGCGTCGACGGGCGTGGCCCGGTCCGGACGACCCGCACCCATGGCATCTACACGATGAACGGCACCACGACACTGGGCGCCGATGACCGGCTGCGCACCGTTCTGACGTTCGGTGACCTGGCAACGGTCGCCGAGGCCCGCGGCAACGGGCGCACGACGTGGTCGCGGCTCAAGGACACCTACACCGGGGACGCGACGTACGCGGCCAACGTGCCGCGCGATCAGCGGCACGCGGTCGGTACGACGAGCGAGCGCTACCGGCTGTACGGCTCGGACGGCTGCTACTCCCGGATACTGACGACAGTTCAGGGAGCGCTCACCGAGGACCGCGACGGCTGCTGAACCCTGCGTCCAGGCGCCCCGCGGGGCGTGGTGCAGATGAATGCCCTGTTGACGACGGCGTCACCGCCGTCAGCAGGGCGGCTTCAGAGAGGACGTGGTCGGGGCGTCGCCGCCGTCGATCAGGGTGGTGAGCAGACCGCCGAGCACCTCACGCTGCTCCTCGGTCAGTGGAGCCAGGATCTCCTGAGCCGCGGACCTGCGCGCCCCGCGCAGTTCCCGCAGCGCCTGGCGGCCCGCGTCCGTGACCTCGATCCGGATCACCCGTCGATTGGAGGGGTCGGGCACCCGGCGCACCATGCCGTTCGCCTCCAGCCCGTCGACCAGCGACGTCACCGCGCGGGGCACCACCTCGAGGCGCTCGGCGAGATCGGCCATGCGCGGCGGGGAGCCGAAGTGCGCCAGGGTGCGCAGAAGCCGGGACTGGGCCGGTGTGATGCCCAGGTCGCACTGCTCCAGATGGCGTTTCTGGATCCGGTGCACCCGGCGGGTGAGCCGCAGCAGCTGCTCGGCGAGGAGGCCGTCGGGATCTGGGGTGGTCATGCGAAAACAATATCAGGACGCCGCTCATTATGAGCATAGGTAACAATGAGCTAGGATCCGTAAGCCGCTGGTTTCTCCACGCTCTCCGACAGCCCTCGCGCCCGCTTCCCCGGACGCCACCTCACCACCGTAGGAGCCCATGCATCCCGATCGACCCACCTGGACCCCGTCACCCGGCGGCCGCCCGGATCAGCCCCGGCAGGTTCGCCGCATCCTGAAGCTGTTCAAGCCGTACCGAGGCAGGCTCGCGATCGTCGGCCTGCTGGTCGGCGCCGCGTCGCTGGTCTCCGTCGCCACGCCGTTTCTACTCAAGGCGACCCTCGACACCGCGATCCCTCAGGGCCGCACCGGCCTGCTGAGCCTGCTCGCGCTCGGCATGATCGCGAGCGCCGTCGTCACCAGCGTCTTCGGTGTGCTGCAGACCCTGATCTCCACGACGGTCGGCCAGCGCGTCATGCACGACCTGCGCACCGCCGTCTACGGGCGACTGCAGCGCATGTCGCTGGCCTTCTTCACCCGCACCCGCACCGGGGAGGTCCAGTCCCGCATCGCCAACGACATCGGCGGCATGCAGGCGACCGTCACCTCCACCGCGACCTCCCTGGTCTCCAACCTCACCAGCGTGGTCGCCACGATCGTCGCGATGGTCGCGCTCGACTGGCGGCTCACCGTGGTGTCGCTGTTCCTGCTCCCGGTGTTCGTGTGGATCAGCCGTCGCGTCGGCAACGAACGCAAGAAGATCGCCACCCAGCGCCAGAAGCAGATGGCCGCCATGGCCGCCACTGTCACCGAGTCGCTCTCCGTCAGCGGCATCCTGCTCGGTCGCACCATGGGCCGGGCCGACTCGCTCACCAAGTCCTTCGAGGACGAGTCCGAGAGCCTCGTCGACCTCGAGGTGAAGTCGAGCATGGCGGGCCGGTGGCGTATGGCCGTCATCACCATCGTCATGGCCGCGATGCCCGCCGTCATCTACTGGACCGCGGGCGTGGCGCTCCAACTCGGCGGCCCGTCCATCTCGATCGGTACGCTGGTCGCGTTCGTCTCGCTCCAGCAGGGGTTGTTCCGGCCGACCGTGAGCCTGCTGTCCACCGGCGTGCAGATCCAGACCTCGCTCGCGCTGTTCCAGCGCATCTTCGAGTACCTCGACCTGCCCATCGACATCAACGAACCGGCCGACCCCGTCCGTCTCGACCGAGTCAAGGGCGAGATCCGCTTCGAGGGAGTCGAGTTCCACTACGACGACAAGAGCGGTCCGATACTCGAGGACATCGACATCACCGTCCCGGCGGGCGGCAGTCTCGCCGTGGTCGGGCCCACCGGCTCCGGGAAGTCGACGCTCAGCTATCTCGTGCCCCGGCTGTACGACGTGACGGGCGGACGGGTCACGCTCGACGGAGTCGACGTGCGGGACCTGGCCTTCGACACGCTGGCCCGCGGGGTCGGCGTGGTCTCCCAGGAGACCTACCTCTTCCACGCCTCGGTCGCCGACAATCTGCGCTTCGCCAAGCCCGACGCCACCGACGAGGAGCTGTACGCGGCAGCGAAGGCGGCCCAGATCCACGACCACATCGCCGCTCTTCCCGACGGGTACGACACGGTGGTCGGCGAACGGGGCCACCGCTTCTCCGGCGGTGAGAAGCAGCGGCTCGCCATCGCCCGGACCATCCTGCGGGACCCGCCCGTCCTCATCCTGGACGAGGCGACCAGCGCGCTGGACACACGTACCGAGCACGCGGTGCAGGAGGCCATCGACGCGCTGTCGGCCGACCGGACGACCATCACCATCGCCCACCGGCTGTCCACCGTCCGGGGTGCCGACCAGATTGTTGTTCTCGACTCCGGGCGCACGGTCGAAAGGGGGACGCACGAGGAGCTGCTGGAGCTGGACGGACGCTACGCGGCCCTGGTCCGCCGGGACGCCCAATTGGAGACGACAAGATGACGATATGTCGGGTTTCGGGCTTCTGTCGGGTTACCGTGCCCGCATGGACGCGAACACTCCGTCAGGGAAGCCGAACCGACTGAAGCGCCACCGCCTGGCCATCCTGGTCGCGAGCGCGGCCGTCCTCGTTGCCGCCGGCGTAGCGGTGCCGCTGCTGATTCTGCAGAGCGACGAGGAGAGCCGGAGCACCTCCCTCGTCATCCCGGAGGGCTGGCGTGCCGGCCAGGTCTTCCGAGCGGTGGACAAGGCTCTCGGGCTGCCTCCGGGCTCCACCCGGAAGTCCCTTGCCAAGGCCCACCTCAAGCTGCCGCACGACGCGCAGGGCAACCCGGAGGGGTACCTCTTTCCGGCCACGTATCCGATCCACCGGAACGAGTCTCCCGAGTCCGTTCTGCAGTACATGGTCGACACCGCGAACAAGAGGTTCGGCGGCGGCACGATCGCCGCCGGTGCGCAGAGCAGCGGGATGACCTTCTACCGGACCGTCACCATCGCGAGCATCGTGCAGTCCGAGGCCGCGACTCCGCAGGACATGCGAAAGGTGGCCCGGGTCATCTTCAACCGCCTCGCGCGCGGCATGCCGCTGCAGATGGACTCCACCCTGAACTACGCGATGGACCGCTTCACGCTGAACACCACCACGGCCGACACGAAGATCAACAGTCCCTACAACTCGTACCGGCACATGGGCCTGCCGCCGACGCCGATCGCCAACCCGGGCTCGGAGGCGATCCGCGCGGCGCTCAACCCGACGCCGGGCGACTGGCTGTTCTTCGTCACGGTCAAACCGGGCGACACCCGGTTCACGGCGAGCTACGCGGAGCACCTGCGCAACGTCGAGGAGTTCAACCGTCTGCGCGCCGCAGGTTCCGGGTCGAACTGACGGTACAAAGCCGGGGAACCGCCGCCCGGGCGGTACGAGCGCGGCTTGCGACGGCCGCTGAGGTCACGCCACGCTCTCCCCGACCGGCTCGGACGCCAGAAGCCGCCTGATGTCCCGCACCGCCGCACGACCCGCGCGGTTGGCGCCGATGGTGCTGGCCGAGGGGCCGTATCCGACGAGATGGATCCGCGCGTCGGAAGCCACCCGGGTGCCCTCGACCCGAATGCCGCCGCCCGGTCCGCGCAGGCGCAGCGGCGCGAGGTGGTCGATCGCCGCCCGGAAGCCGGTCGCCCACAGGATCACATCGGCTTCCACGTGCCGACCGTTCTCCCACTCCACGCCGTCCGGCACGATCCGGTCGAACATCGGCTGCCGGTCCAGGACACCGTCCGCGATCGCCTGCCGGATCGCGTCGTTGAGCGGCAGACCGGTCACCGAGACCACACTCCTCGGCGGCAGCCCCTGCCGCACCCGCTCCTCCACTAGCGCCACGGCCGCCCGTCCCAGTTCCTCGTTGAACGGACCCTCGCGGAAAACGGGCGGACGCCGCGTCACCCACGTCGTCGCGGCGGCGTACGGGGCGATCTCCATCAGATGCTGGGTGCCGGACGCGCCGCCGCCGACGACGATCACCCGTTGACCGGCGAACTCCTCGGGCCCCGGGTACTGGGCGGTGTGCAGCTGCCGGCCCCGGAAGGTCTCCTGGCCCGGGTAGCGCGGCCAGAAGGGCCGGTCCCAGGTGCCCGTGGCGTTGATCAGCGCTCGTGTCGACCACGTACCGGCCGAGGTCTCGACGAGCAGCCGCCCGTTCGTACCCTCGCGTACGGCCCGGACGTCGACCGGCCGCCGCACCCGCAGGTCGAACGTGCGCTCATAGGTGTCGAAGTACGCGCTGATGACCTCGGAGGACGGCCGCACCGGGTCGGCGTCCGTCAGCTCCATGCCGGGCAGCGCGTGCATCCCGTGCACCTTGCCGTAGGTCAGCGAGGGCCAGCGGAACTGCCAGGCACCGCCCGGACCGGGGGAGTGGTCGAGGACCACGAAGTCACGGTCCGGCTCAAAACCCGTGCGCCGCAGGTGATAGGCGCTGGACAGTCCGGCCTGACCAGCGCCTATGACGACGACGTCGACGTCGCGTATCCCGGTGTCGTTCACGTTTCCACCAACCGTCCCGGGGCCGCGGATCTTCCCTGCGCTCCGTGGGCGCCCGCGGAGCCGTGGAGTGGGCGCCGTCGGCGCCCACTGGTGACCGCGGGCGGCGCGTCGGCCGGGACCCTCCGTACCTCGGGGCGGACGCCGGCAGGGTGTGAGCGCGTTCGGATGGGTCAGGATGGAGACATGTCCGATGCCTTCAGCACCCGTGTCCTGAACGTTGCCTCCGGTTCCTCGGAAACGGTCGTCGACCTCACCCGAGAGTGTGAGGCCTTCCTCCGCGACGCGGCCCGAGGCAGGGACGGCCTCCTGAACGTCTTCGTCCCGCACGCCACGGCCGGCGTGGCCGTCATCGAAACGGGTTCCGGCAGCGACGACGACCTTCTCGCCGCCCTCCACACGCTGCTCCCGGCCGACGACCGCTGGCAGCACCGTCACGGCAGCTCAGGCCACGGCCGGGACCACGTCGTCCCGGCACTCGTGCCGCCGCACGCGACCCTGCCGGTCATCGGCGGCCGACTGGAACTCGGGACCTGGCAGTCGGTCTGCCTGGTGGACACGAACAGGGACAATCCCAGCCGTCAGGTCCGTTTGTCGTTCTTCGCGTAGCCCGAGTGCCGCCGCGACTCGGGCTGGAGCGGGGCGATCTCAGGCCGGCTTGCGCCACACGGAGATGTGCTTGGCGGAGTCCTGGGTGAACGGCGTCCCGTCCCAGTCCGCGACGCGCCGCTCCAGCTCGAGCCCCGCGATCCGTGCCATCAGATCGAGCTCGGCCGGCCACGCGTACCGGTGCCGGGAGCTGTCGCGGCGGTAGCGGCCGTCGTCGCCGTCGCGGGTGAGGTGATGGGAGACGAGGATCTGCTCGACCAGGTCGAAGGTGTCGAAGCCGAGGTGCCGCTCGGAGACGTCGAACGGCACAGCGGTCTGCCCGGGCGGCAGGAGCCGCAGCGGCGGCACGCCCAGTTCGATGACGAACCGGCCGCCGGGACTCAGGTGACGGGCGGCATTGCGGAAGCACTCGATCTGCTCGTCCTGGGTCAGCAGGTTGGAGATGGTGTTGTAGACGAGATAGACCAGGGTGAAGTCGCCGGGCACGACGGTCTTGGCCATGTCTCCGATGGTGACCGGGAGCGTGTCCTCGTCGATCTTCTGCCGTAGGACCGCCGCCATGTGCTCGGAGAACTCGATGCCCACCACCGGCACGCCCCGTTCCCTGAGCGGGACGCCCACTCGTCCGGTTCCGATGGCGAACTCAAGTGCCCGGCCGTCTTCGGCGAGTTCGGCGAGGAAGGCGAGAGTCGGCCCGAGGACGGCGTCCGAGGACATCTCGTTCTCCTCGGCGTCGTAGCGGTCGGCCGTCGCACGGGTCCACAGCTCACTGCTCGTCACAAGCCAGTACTTTGCCGGGCGCAGCCGGCTGCTGTCGACGCAATTACCTTCCACCGACGCTCCGAATACCCGGCCCGAGGGCCGGGTGCAGATCCCTGGGCGCGCCGTCCGGTCCGGGAGCACGGGTACCGAGGCAGGCCCCCGACGGCGACGTGACGGCCGGTCACCCACACAGGCACGCCCCGTGCCCATCCGAACGAGTGCAGCGCCCGCGGCGCGCGAGTGTTTCACGGCGAGGGGGTACTTGTCCGCCGGACCGAGGGCAATGGATGGCAGGGAGCGGCCGCCGCGCGGCGGCAGAAGGAGGCGTTCGTGGACCCGGACCGCGGTGAGGTGCTCACAGGCGGCGAGACGGAAGCACCGTGAAGAGGGAGCGCCGATCACCGGCCTTGCCGGGCACGCCCCGGGCCGGCCGCCCGGGAGAACGGCTCGCCGACGCGGCGGATGCGCGGCTGCCCGTGCTGGAGGGCGGACGACTGCTGCGCAAGGCCTTCCCGGAGCACTGGTCGTTCCTCCTCGGTGAGATCGCGCTGTACAGCCTGGTGATCCTCGTCCTGACCGGCGTCTGGCTGACGTTCTTCTTCAAGCCGGAGATGCGCGAGGTCGTCTATCACGGCCGGTATGTGCCACTGCGCGGTATCCGTATGTCCGCGGCCTTCGACTCGACCCTGCACATCAGCTTCGACCTGCGGGGCGGGCTCCTCATGCGTCAGATGCACCACTGGGCGGCACTGGTGTTCGTCGCCGCGATCGGAGTGCATCTGTTTCGGATCTTCTTCACCGGTGCCTTCCGCAGGCCCCGGGAGATCAACTGGGTCATCGGCGTCACACTCCTCGTCCTCGCCCTGGCCGAGGGCTTCGCGGGCTACTCACTCCCCGACGACCTGCTCTCCGGTACCGGTCTGCGCATCGCTCAGGGCATCATGCTGTCCCTGCCGGTCGTCGGGACGTATGTGAGCATGCTCGTGTTCGGATCCCAGTTCCCCGGCGAGGACTTCATCTCCCGGCTGTACGGCATGCACATCCTGCTCCTGCCGGGGGCGCTGATCGCTCTGTTGACCGTGCACCTCATCCTCGTCTTCTATCTGAAACACACCCAGTGGCGCGGACCGGGCAGGACCAACCGGAACGTGGTCGGCAAGCCGCTCTTCCCGCAGTTCATGGCGTCCTCGATGGGCCTGTCCTTCACGGTCTCCGGCGTCCTGGCCCTGCTCGGCGGGCTCGCCCAGATCAACCCCGTGTGGGTCTACGGGCCCTACCGCCCCGACCAGGCGTCGACGGGCTCGCAGCCCGACTGGTACGTCGGCTTCCTGGAGGGCGCGCTGCGCCTCGTACCGCCATGGGAGACGAACGTCGCGGGCCACACGATCATGTGGAACGTGCTGCTGCCGGCGGTCGTCCTGCCCGCGCTGCTCTTCCTCGTCCTGTACCTCTACCCGTTCGTCGAGCAGCGCCTGACGGGGGAGTGGCGCGTGGAGCAGCACCTGTGCGACCGGCCCAGGGAGCGTCCCGTGCGCACCGGGCTCGGCGTCGCGGGAATCGTCTTCTACGGTGTCCTGCTGCTGGCCGGCGGCAACGACGTCTCCGCGGCTGTCTTCCGGATCTCACTGAACGCGCTGACGTGGATCCTGCGGATCGCCCTGGTGGTGGGGCCCGTCGTCGCCTTCCTCCTCACCCGGTGGCTGTGCCACGCCCTGCTGGAGGCGGAGCAGCAGCGTCTGACCGAAGGCGTGGCAACCGGGGAGGTGCGCCAGACCGTGGAAGGCGGCTACGAGAGCGATCACCGGCCGGCGCGACGGTTCCGGCCCGGAGCGCCTCGCAGGCCGCTCAGTCCTCCCGGATCGCGTACTGGAACACCAGACCAAGAACACCCCGCGCCAGCACCCCGACGCCGATGAGGAACAGCCACAGCCCGTAGACCACGCCCAGGGCGGTGACGGCGAAGCCGAGCGCCGTGACCACGGGCCACGGACTGTGGGCCGGGAAGAACTCCACAGGGCCCGCCGCGTCCGCCACCTCGGCCTCCTTGCGGTCCTGAGGGCGGGTCCCGCGGCGCCGGTACTGCACCGCGCAGAAGAAGGAGACCACCGCGGCCATACCGAAGGCGACGATCAGCACCGCGGTGCCGGCCGGTTCGCCCGACCATGCGCCGTAGAGTGCGGCGGCCGCAGCGAAGAACACGGCGACGCCAGCGAACAGCAGTGCCTCGACCTTCATCGCAGTTCCTCCTGCGCCGCCTGACGGACGATCTCGGGATGGTGCAGGTCGAAGGCGGGAGAGTTGGACCGTACCCGGGGCAGGGCCACGAAGTTGTGCCGCGGCGGCGGGCAGGATGTCACCCACTCGAGCCCGCGTCCGTACCCCCAGGGGTCGTCCTCCGTGACCTGCTCGCCGTACCGGGCGGTGTGCCAGACGTTGTACAGGAACGGCAGCGTGGAGATGCCGAGCAGGAACGCCCCCGAGGACGACAGCGTGTTGAGCAGGGTGAAGCCGTCGGCGGGCAGATAGTCGGCATAGCGGCGGGGCATGCCCTCCGCGCCGAGCCAGTGCTGCACCAGGAAGGTCAGCTGGAAGCCGGGGAACAGCAGCCAGAAGTGCAGCTTGCCCAGGCGTTCGTCGAGCATCCGCCCGGTGAACTTGGGCCACCAGAAGTAGAACCCGGCGAACATTGCGAAGACCACGGTGCCGAAGAGCACATAGTGCAGGTGCGCCACGATGAAATACGAGTCGGTGACGTGGAAGTCGAGCGGCGGGGACGCGATTATCACACCGCTCAGACCGCCGAGCAGGAACGAGACCAGGAAACCGAACGCCCACAGCATCGGCGTCTCGAACGACAGCGACCCCCGGTGCATCGTGCCGATCCAGGCGAAGAACTTGATCCCGGTGGGGACCGCGATCAGGAACGACATCAGGGAGAAGAACGGCAGCAGCACGGCACCGGTGGCGAACATGTGGTGGGCCCATACGACCGCGGAGAGCATCGTGATCGCGATGGTCGCGCCGATCAGCGGCACATAGCCGAACAACGGCTTGCGCGAGAACACCGGGATGATCTCCGTGACGATCCCGAAGAACGGCAGCGCGACGATGTAGACCTCGGGATGCCCGAAGAACCAGAACAGGTGCTGCCACAGGATGGCGCCGCCGTTCGTCGCGTCGAAGATGTGCGCGCCGAACTTGCGGTCGGCCTCAAGGGCCAGCAGCGCGGCGGTGAGTACGGGGAACGCCGGCAGCACCAGGATCGAGGTGAACAGGATGTTCCAGGTGAAGATCGGCAGCCGGAACATCGTCATGCCCGGTGCGCGCAGACACATGATGGTGGCGATGAAGTTGACCGCGCCGAGCGTCGTCGACACGCCCGTCACCACGAGTCCCATCACCCACAGATCGCCGCCGGCGCCGGGGGTGCGGTAGGCGCTGTTGAGCGGGGCGTAGGCGAACCACCCGAACGACGCGGCGCCGCCGGGCACCACGAAACCGGAGACGACCATCAGCCCGCCGAACAGGTACATCCAGTACGACAGGGCGTTCAGACGTGGGAAGGCCACGTCCGGGGCGCCGATCTGCAGGGGCATGACGGCGTTGGCGAATCCGGCGAACATGGGCGTCGCGAACAGCAGCATCATCACCGTGCCGTGCACGGTGAAAAGCTGGTTGTAGGTCTCCTCGGACATGAACTGCAGTCCCGGACGGGCGAGTTCGGCCCGCATGGCCATGGCCAGGAGTCCCGCGAAGAGGAAGAAGCAGAACGCGGTGACCATGTACAGCCTGCCGATCACCTTGTGATCGGTCGTCGTGGTCCAGCGCAGCAGCGCCCGTCCGAGAGAGGACGTGGCGGTGGCTCCGCGTCGGGTGGCGGCGGTGCGTTCCGACAGTTCCGTCATCGTCCTCCTCCACGGGCCCCCGCCGTGTCACTCCCCGTGACGTGTCAGGGCGGCGCGTGAGCGCCCCACGGGTGCCCGGTCGCACCGGCCGGAAACCGGTCGTGATGACGCAGGGGTTCTGGTGCGGGGCCGCCCGGGCATCAGGCCGCGCGGTTCGACCGCCCGCTGCGATCATGCCCGCCCGTCGCGAGGCTATCGCCGCGAGTGCCGGGGACACCGCCGCGCCACGCCCGCCGTGCGGGCGTTCACCGTGGAGGGCCGGGCCGAGCACGCCCAGCGGGACGTCCGGGCCGGACGGCGGCGGCGTGTTCGTTTGCCGGGCCTGGGTACCTGGGAGAAATGGTTACGATCTCTCTGGAAATGGCGGCCTCGGATGCGGCATGGGCAGTGACCGGCGCCTTCATCGGCGGCCTTGTCATCGCCGGTGTCCTGGTCTGGGCCATCCGGCTCGGCATCAAGGTGCGCGGTCGCGAACAGGGCCCCCAGCGGACCTCCCCGCAGCCCGCCCGGCCGGCCCCGGGGCCCGTAACGGAGTCCCGCGAGATGAGGGAGCCGGACGAGATGCCGCGCGCGGGGGACAAGGGCAAGCGCCTCACTCCCCATGAACTGCACGCCGGCGGCGGCAAGCGCAGCGAGGACCAGAGGCGCCCGCGCTGGAATTCGGGCTCCAGCGGCTCCTTCGGCAGCGGCGGTTCCGGCGCGAGCTGACGCCGAGGCGGCGCGTCGGCGCCTGGCGCGGCCGAGCGCCGGTGATCACCACCGGGACTGTGCGGACACCTTCCGCGGCCGCCGGACTGCCGGGGCGGGCCTCGGTGTCGTCACGGACCCGTCCGATGCGGCCGGTCTGCCTGCTCCGCGCGTTCGGCGTCCCTCTGCTTGATGCGTGCCGTTTCCTTGCGGACCTCGGCCTGAGTGGCGCGCTCCTTCTCGAGCCAGTCGGGCCGGTCCTGCTTCAGCGCCTCGATCTGCTCGGTCGTGAGAGGTTCCGTGACCCCGCCGCGCGCGAGACCCGAGATGGAGACCCCCAGCTTCGCCGCGACCACCGGGCGCGGGTGCGGTCCGTCGCGTCGCAGCTCGCGCAGCCACTCGGGCGGATCGGCCTGAAGTGCGTCCAGTTCGGCGCGCGAGACGACCCCCTCCTGGAATTCGGCGGGGGTGGCGGGCAGGTACACACCCAGCTTCTTCGCCGCGGTCGCGGGTTTCATCGTCTGGGTGGTCTGGTGCGACTTCATGGCCTCCAGAATATCCGCCGTGTGGGGGACGTCCGACCACGCCCGGTAACCTGGCGGCGTGACAGGCTCGGAAGTACCCCCTTTGTTCCGGCTCGCGTACGTACCCGGGGTGACGCCCGCCAAGTGGGTGCGGATCTGGGACGAGCGCCTGCCCGATGTCCCGTTGACCCTGGTCCAGGTGCCGGCCGCCGAAGCGTCAGATGTGCTGCGCGCCGGCGAAGCGGATGCGGGGCTCCTGCGGCTGCCGGTCGACCGTACGGTCTTCAGCGCGATCCCCCTGTACACCGAGACGACCGTGGTCGTGATCCCCAAGGACCACCTCTTCGCGGCGGCGGACGAGGTGTCCCTCGAGGACCTGGCCGACGAGGTGGTGGTCCATCCTCTCGACGACGTCCTCGGCTGGGACCGGCCGCCCGGCGAGCCCGCCTTCGAACGCCCCGCCACGACGGAGGACGCCGTCGAGCTCGTGGCCGCCGGGGTGGGCCTCCTCGTCGTCCCGCAGTCCCTGGCGCGTCTGCACCATCGCCGGGATCTCACCTACCGGCCGCTTGCCGACGCCCCGCAGTCGAGCGTTGCCCTGTCCTGGCCGGAGGCGGCGACCACCGATCTCGTGGAGGACTTCATCGGAATCGTCCGCGGCCGGACAGTCAACAGCACACGAGGCCGCAACGCTCCGGCGGCACAGCCGAAGCGCCAGCAGTCCGACACGGGCGCGGCCCGGCCGAAGCCTGCGGCGAAGAAGTCGACGGGCCGGAGCCCACGCACCGGGGCCAAGAGCTCGAAGGGCGCCAGAGGCGGCAAGCCCCGTCGCCGCTCCTGAGGCGCTCCGCGGCACTTCTCCGGTAGCCCTTCGGCTCGGCGGACGCCGGTCTGTCTCCGGCACGGATCCTCGTCGTCGGCGTACCTGGCGGCCGTCCGCGGTGACGGCTCGGACGGCCGCTACGAGGACGCCGCGGCCGAGCCCATCAGCCATTCGTACGCCGCCCGTGCCGTGAACTCCGCCTGTCCGCCGCGCACCAGCAGCCCCGCCCTCGCGAACGCCGGATCGTCGGCCTGGGCGGGGACGGAGGGGACGGCGACGCACCGCATTCCGGCGACGTGCGCGGCTTCGGCGCCCGGCACGGCGTCCTCGACGACCACGCAGTCGCCGGGTGACACACCGAGGCGGCGGGCGGCCTCCAGGAAGACGTCCGGGGCCGGTTTGCCGTTCGCGACCTCGTCCGCCGAGACGGCCGTGCCGAACCAGGAATCCAGTCCCGTGCCCGACAGGACGGCCGCGATGGCCTCCGGTGACGAACCCGAGGCCACGGCCATCGGAACCCGGTCTCCGGCCAGCAGCTCCACAAGCTTCCGCATCTCCGGGTGGACCCGAGTGGATGTGCGGGCCAGCTCCAGATAGCGGTCGTTGGTCTCGGTGAGCAGCTCGTCCAGCGGGGCACCGAGGCCGTAGCGCTGCTTGAACAGATCCAGCGTCTCCCGGGTGCTGATCCCGACGTACCGCTCGTGATCGGCCCAGGTGTAGTCGGTGACACCCCGTGCGGCGAGGAGACGCCGGGCGGCCTCGAAATAGTTCGGCTCGCTGTCGACGAGGGTTCCATCGAGGTCGAAGACGACCGCGAGGCCGTCGGGAGTGCTCATGGGGTCCAGCATGGCAAGGCGCGCTTCCGGGCCACTGCGCGGGGCCGGGGTTCCCGCTACCGGGCCGTCACGGTGCGGCGGCGCGGCCGATCGACTCCACCAGGGGCAGCAGCCGGTGCGGAACCCGCTCACGCAGAGCCACCTCCGTGCGCGTGCGGACGACGCCGGGCAGGCTGATCAGTTTCTGGATGACGTCCTCCAAATGTTCGTTGTCCCGCGCCACCACCCTGGTCATCAGATCGCCGCCCCCGGTGATCGAGAACGCCTCGACGATCTCGGGGACGGCCGCGAGGGCATCGCCCACGTCGTCCAGGTGGCCCTGGGTGACCTCGATGTGCACGAAGGCCAGCACCGGATGGCCGAGGGCCGCCGGGGACAGCGAAGGGATCGTGCCGGTGATCACGCCGTCCCGTTCGAGACGGTCCAGCCGGGCCTGCAGCGTGCCGCGGGCGATGCCCAGGATGCGCGCGTACTCGCGCACGCTGGTGCGCGGCTGCTCGAGCAGCAGGCGCAGGATGCGGGTGTCGAGCGCGTCCACGGCCATGGTCCGTTGGCCTCCCTGTCACACGAGTCGATCTTCCAAGAGTGTACCAATGGCACAGCAATAGACGACTCACTTGAGCCAATGCCGTCCTGATGTTTTTCTTGTGGCTATCAATGGCGCCGCGCAGCGCAGGACCGGTGACGTAGCCGGAATCCGTGCCCGCGGCGCCATTTCCACGTTCCGACGGTGGCGTCGGCATGCAGGCCGACATGGGATGGGGCGGACCTCCAAGGGTGAAGAAGATGTTCACGGCTCCGGACCCGGGGCTGTTCCGGCTGCGGATCTCGCTGCGCGCGGTGCTCGGCATCGGCCTGGCCGTAGCGGTCTGCGAGGCGGCCGGGCTGACGCTGCCGGCCTCGATCACCGGTGGGCTCGCGGCCCTGCTCGCGCTGTTCACGGTCGCCGATCCCACCGTGCGGGGCCAGGCGGTCACCACCGCGCTGCTGCCGGTCGTCGGGCTCCCCGTCCTCGCGCTGGCGAGCGCCCTGCACGGGATGCCGGCGGTGCGGGACGCAGTCTGGCTCGCGGTCGTCTTCGCCGGTGTGTACGCCCGCCGCTGGGGACCGCGGGGCCAGTCGCTGGGCACCTTCGCCTTCATGTCGTTCTTCACGGCCCAGTTCCTGCACGCGGTCCCGGGCCGGATCCCGGAGCTGTACGCGGCGGTGGCGCTGTCGCTCGTCACCGCGTCCGTGGTGCGGTTCGGCGTCTGGTGCGTCGAGCGCCGTACGCCGCTGCCCGCCGCGCCCGCCCCGCTCGACGGGCTGGGACTGGACCGGCCCACGACCCGCCTGGCGTTCCAGGCCACGGCCGCCTGTGCCTTCGCGGTCGCCGTGGGCCAGGTGCTGTCGCACGAGCGCTGGTACTGGGCCGTCGGCACGGCCTGGTGGATCTTCGTGAACACCGCCTCGCGCGGAGAGACGCTGGTGCGCGGCTTCCGGCGTGTCGTCGGCACGGTGGCCGGCATCGTCGCGGGACTGGTGGCCGCCGTTCCGCTGCACGGTGCCCCCGTGCCCACGGCCGCGCTCATCGCCGTCTGCGTGTTCGGCATCTTCTACACGGCGGCGCCGTCGTACAGCTGGATGATGTTCTTCGTCACCGTGATGGCGGGTCTGCTCTACGGCCTGCTCGGCGTCCTGCACCCTGGGCTGCTCGGCCTGCGCCTTGCGGAGACCGGTGCCGGCGCCCTGGGCGCCGCACTGGCCGTCGCCCTCGTCCTGCCGATCACCACCCACGCGGTCACCGACCGGTGGGTGCGCCGCGCTGTCCATGCCGTGCACGACTGCACCGCGGCGGCGGCACGGCGGCTCGCGGGCGAGGCGCAGACAGACCTCGCGTCCCACATGGCGGAGCTCGAAGCACTGCTGGGGCGTATGCGCCTTTCCCTCGCGCCCCTGGTGCATCCGCTCAATCCCCTGCGGGCGCGCAAGGCGCGAGCCCTTCAGGTGCTCGCCCTGCTCGATGAGTGCGCCCGGCGCACACGTGGCCTCGTCGCCGTCGCCGCCGACCCGGACGCCTCCCACGACGCCCGCCTGACGGCCGCGTGCCGACGCGTCGAGGCCGCGGTGGAGGCGCTGCTCGGCGCGGTCCCCGAAAGCGCCCTGACGACCCACGCGGGCGTCCCCGGCCACCACCTGGGTGCTGAACAGGCGCTCGGCCATCTGCACGGCCTGGAACGAGCCCTCGTGGCCCTGGCCGCACCGCTGTCCGGCTCGTCCCCGGCCCGGGCGTGACGTCCGTCGTCGTGCCGAGGCTCCGGAGTTTGGTCTAGACCTACTGCTACCGTCGTCCCGCAGGACGTCGGCGAGAGGGGACGGCAGTGGTGGACGGCGGCGGGTGGCGACGGGCCTACATCGGCTCGTTCACGACAGGGGGAGGGCGCGGCATCCTCGCGGCGGCCGCGGATCCGGACAGCGGCGCGCTGAGCGTCCTGAGCGCCATGGGCGAGGTGACCGACCCGTCCTACCTCGCGGTGTCCGGCGACATGCTGTACGCCGTCAGCGAGTCGCCCGAGGGTGCGGTCGCCGCGTACCGACTGGACGGCGGCAGGCCCGAACTCACCGGTCCTCCGGTCCCCGTCGGCGGCAGCGGCCCCACGCATCTGAGTCTGCACGCCGGTCACGTCCTGACCGCCAACTATGGCTCCGGCAGCGTCACCGCCGTCCCGTTGCGCGATGACGGAACCCCGGACGACGGCGCCGTCACCGTTTTCCGGCATGAGGGGTCGGGTCCGGTCCCGCAGCGGCAGCTCTCCGCGCACGCCCACCAGGTACAGCCCGACCCGAGCGGCCGGTGGGTCGTCAGCGTCGACCTCGGCACGGACTCCGTGCGCGTGTGCGCCCTGGAGCCGGGCACGGTCACGCTGTACCGCGAGATCCTGCTGCGTCCCGGGTCAGGTCCACGCCACCTGGCCTTCCACCCGGACGGGACGCGCGCATACGTCCTCAACGAGCTGGCGCCGACCGTCACCGTGTGCCGCTGGGACGCCGGAGCCGGAGTACTGGAGCCGGTCGCCGAGACGTTCGTGCTGCCGGACGAACCCGCCGGCGACGCCTACCCGTCGGGGATCGTCGCTTCGCCCGACGGACGCTTCGTGTGGACCGCGACGCGCGGACAGGACGTGCTGTCCGTGTTCGCCGTGGAGGACAACGGACTGAGGCTGGTGACCACGGTGCCGTGCGGGGGTGCGTGGCCGCGCGCGCTCGCCCTGTGGCAGGGGTTCTTGTACGTCGCCAACGAAGGGTCCGGGGACGTCACCTGGTTCGCCGTGGATCCCGCGACGGGGCTGCCGCGGCGGTGCGGCTCGGTCGAGGCGCCTGCCGCGTCCTGCGTCGTCTTCGGCTGAACCAGAGAGGCGCGCCATCCCCGAGGCGGTCCGGGCGGCGAGAGCCGCCCTCTCCGACCGGCTGTCACGGCGCCTCGTCTCACCGGGCCCGGCAGCGCGAAGGGCCCCCTCCATCATGGAGGCGGGGCCCCTCGTCGTCCGGATGCGCGCCCGGCGGGGCTCAGCGGACCGGAGCGCCCTGCGCCTGCTGCGGGGCGATGCCCAGTGCCATCGTGTACTTGGCCAGCGCCAGCTTGCCGATGGCCGGGTACGGGCCGAGCGCCTCGGCGGCGGGGCAGCCCGCTTCCTTGGCGGCCGCGTCCAGCAGCCCGGCCTCGAGCTCCGGGCCGATCAGGTACGGGGCGAGCGCCAGCTGCTGGGAGCCCGAGGACCGCAGCTGCTCGGCCACGGACGTGATCGAGCCTTCCTGGTCCAGGGCCGCCGCCATCACCGGCACGGCGAGCCGCGCGGCGAGCAGCATGCCCGTGATCCCGGCCGCCTGCACGGCCTCCTCGCCGCCCACGGAGGCGAGGATGATGCCGTCCGCCGCGGTCGCCACGGTGAACAGCCGGGCACGGTCGGCGCGGGCCAGGCCGGCCTCGGACAGGCGCACGTGCAGTGCCTCGGCAAGCAGCGGGTGCGGGCCGAGGGCATCGGTCAGATCGGCCGCGACACGGCTGTCCATGACCGCCTGGCGGACCCGGCGCAGCAGCGCGCTGTCCGGACCGGCCAGCAGGGGCACCACCACGGCCACGGGGCCGTCGGGCTCCTTGGCCTCCGCACCGGCCGCGACGGCCTGCTCGTAGCGCGCGGTGCGCTCCTCGGCCGTGCGGGCGAGGACGGACTGCAGCGTGGGGAACTCGGAGTCGTCCCCGTCCAGGTAGCCGATCCGGGCGTCAAGACCGGGCAGCTCGGAACGCGCGATGCTCACGACCTCCTCGGCGAGGCTGCGCGTGGCGGCGCTGGGCGTGCCGGGCACCGCGAGGACGAGCGCGGGCGCGCCCTCGGGAGCCGCCAGCGGTTCCGGACGGCGGTGCCGGCCGGGCTGGCGGGGTCGCGGCATTCGTACAGGCAGGCCGGATGCGGGGCCAGTGGGGGAGCTCATGGCGCCGCATGCTACTCACTTTGTGGGCTCCCCTGTTCGGGGAGGGTGCAGGTGAGCGGTTTCCGTCCGGTTTTGTCTGATGAGTTACGTACGGATGAGAAACGAACGATACGGTCTGACTTTTTTCACCGCACACCGGGAACAACTTCCCTCTCCCGGCAAGGGGAATCAGTCGGCCTTTTCGGTAGCGAGACGCAGCGGATGTTCGTCGCGCGCCAGTTCGAGTGTGGTGTCCGTGGGAGCGAGTGCGATGCGTGCGGCTGTGTCCAGCGGGTCGCCTGCCGCGGGGACCGGGCGCCGGAGGCAGGTGCCGCGCCAACTCCACGCGCATCGGCCCGAGAGGCGGGTCGCCCAGCCGGAAGTGGCCTCCGGCCAGGGTGACGTTGGGCCCGCCGGCAGGGGGACTCACGGCGGTTGCGCTCAGGTGCCCGGGCCCCGCCGCGCCGGCTGCCCGCTGCCACCGGGTCGTCGGCGGCACGGACGGCGACGTCGGGCGCGAACGAAGCCAGGACCGCCGGCCGGTCGGTACGGGGCTGGAGCACGTCAGGCGGCCCGGTGACCCGGCCGAACGCCGCCCCTGGCCGTGCCGGCAGGCACGCCGAGGCGCCCGGGCGGCTTGTCGAGGCCGCGCAGGACCGTCTCGAGCCCGGCCCGGCCGATCCATGCGCCGCCGACAGCGTCGCCCGGCAGACGCCCCAACTCTCCGCCCGGCGACGGATCTTCAGGTCCGTGGCGAGCACGTTCACACCGGTGACGGGCGCGATCACGGCCTCCGGCTGTGCGCCGAGCGCACCCGCGCAGGCGGTGACGGCGTCCGCGGCCCGCACGACTCTGCGGACGCCCGGTTTCCGGGGCAGGCGTGCGGCACGCAGATCGTCGTCGAGGCCGGCCGGACCGGCGGCCCCGATCACGGCGGTGCGCACCTCGGTGCCTCCTGCGGCAACATGCACCTGCCATGTCCGCAGCAGGAGTCGGGCCGGAGGATGCCCGGCGCCCTGCCCGAGCGGACCGGTACGGACCGGCTCCCGTGAGACGAGCCGGGCGGGCGCCGCCGAGGCCCGACCACCGTGCGGGACGAGGACGACCCGCGGGCCGGGACCTCCGGAGTCCACCGCGAGAACGGCCTCGGGATCGCCCGCCGCCGGGTCGTCCGCGGGACCCGGCGGTGTCACGGCAGGCGCCAGTCCACCGGTTGTCCGCCCTGCCTGATCAGGAGGTCATTGGCCCGGCTGAACGGGCGAGAGCCGAAGAAGCCCCGGTCCGCCGACATCGGGGACGGGTGCGCCGACTCGACCGACGGCAGTTCACCCAGCAACGGCCGCAGATTTCGGGCGTCACGGCCCCACAGGACGGACACCAGCGGCTTTCCGCGCCCGGCGAGGGCCCTGATGGCTTGCTCGGTGACCTCCTCCCAGCCCTTGCCCCGATGTGCCGCCGGGCGGCGCGGGGCCGTGGTGAGCGCCCTGTTGAGCAACAGCACGCCCTGTCGGGTCCATGGGGTGAGATCGCCGCTGGACGGCTGGGGCAGGCCGAGGTCGGCGTTGAGCTCCCGGAAGATGTTGATCAGGCTGCCCGGGAGCGGCCGTACCTCAGGAGCCACCGAGAAGGACAGCCCCACCGCGTGCCCCGGTGTGGGGTACGGGTCCTGGCCGACGATCAGGACGCGGACCTCGTCGAAGGGCTGCTGAAAGGCCCGCAGCACATGCGGGCCCGCCGGGAGGTAGGTACGTCCCGCGGCGATCTCGGAGCGTAGGAAGTCCCCCATCTCGGCGATCCGCCCGGCGACGGGCTCCAGTGCTTTCGCCCAGCCCGGTTCGACGATCTCATGCAACGGTCGTGGTGCCACGGGCGTCACCCTACTGCCGGGCACACACCGGCGATCAACCGGTGGCCCGACGGCGACCGGGAATGATCGCACGATTGACGAACAGTGCCCGGTCTGGGCGGCCTTGACCGCGTGCTGTCGCCCTTTGGCGACGAGATCGCGTCCGTCCCGCGGAGGTTGGGCGTGGGCGGGCGACGGATCACCGGATCAAGCGATCACCGCCGCCCGGACACACAGCACGTCCGGCAGATGCGACGCCAACTGCTGCCAGCTGTCGCCGTCGTCCGCCGACGCGTACACCTCGCCGTTGCGGTTGCCGAAGTAGACGCCCGCCGGGTCGCCGTCGTCCGTGCACAGGGCGTCGCGCAGCACCGTGCCGTAGTGGTCCTCGCCGGGCAGCCCCCTTGTGAGCGGCTCCCAGCTTCTGCCCGCGTCCGCGGTACGGAAGACGCGACAGCGGCGGTCGGCCGGGACGCGGTCCGCGTCCGCGTTGATCGGGAAGACGTAGGCCATGTCCCCGCGGTGCGGATGGGCGGCCGTGGCGAACCCGAACGTCGAGGGCAGACCTTCGCCGATGTCGGTCCAGTGGGCGCCCGCGTCGTCGCTTCGGTAGACCCCCCAGTGGTTCTGCAGATAGAGCCGGTCCGGGACCGCCGCGTCCTGTGCGATCTTGTGCACGCACTGGCCGAACTCCGGGTTGGGATCGGGCAGGAACACCGCCGAGACACCGGAGTTGGACGGCTCCCAGCTCACGCCGCCGTCCCGGGTCCGGAAGACTCCGGCCGTCGACACGGCGACCGTCACCGCCTTCGGGTCCCGCTTGTCGGTGATCACGGTGTGCAGGCCCTCGCCGCCACCGCCGGGCACCCACTTGTCGCGCGTCGGGTGCTCCCACAGCGGACGCACGAGGTCGAAGCTCTCGCCCCGGTCTTCGGATCGGTACAGCGCGGCCGGTTCCGTGCCCGCGTAGACCACGTCCGGTTCGGCGGCCGCCGGGTGCAGCTGCCATACGCGCTCGAGCGAAGCGCCCGTGTCCTTCGGGAACTTGACTGCGGGTTGCTTCGGCTCGGTCCAGGTGCGGCCCAAGTCGTCCGAGTGGAAGACGGACGGTCCCCAGTGCGAGCTGTCCCCTCCGGCCAGCAGGCGCGGGATGTCGCCGCGGGTGTCGATGGCGACCGAATACACGGCCTGTGCGTTGAAGTACGGACTCTCGTCGAACTCCCAGGCGCCGCCTCGCCGCCGTCCGATGAACAGTCCTTTTCGCGTGCCTACGGTGAGCAGTACGTCGGTCATGCCGACCACCTCCGAAACGCCGGTGTTCCAGACAGGGGCCAGTCTGCACCCCGGCACTGACAGCCACCCCCGGGACGATCGTCCACGCAGGTCAACCGCCGTGTTGCCGAGGAGCGCAGGGACAGTTGGCCGCGACGCGGAGCCCGCGGACCGGGCTCTCGGCAGCGGGGCCGGCCGCCGGAGGGCCACGCGCCGCCGGATGCCCCGACTGAGCACCGGAGCGCCCCGGCCCGTATGGGAGTGCGGTCGGGGGGTGTCCGTGTGTGCGTGAGGAGGATGCCATCGATGAGGTGGCTGCCATCGATGACGGCGTTCCGTGGTCCCGCGGTGTGGCTGTGGCGGTGGCGCCGCAATCCACTGCGGCGTCGCAGCGATGCGCTGGAGGCCTGGATCCTGCTCGGGGTCTGGTCCGTGACCGTGATCGGGGGAGTGCTGGCGGGGCTTGCGGCGGCGCACTCGGTGGAGCGCGGCATGAACAGGGAGCGGGCCGAATGGCGCCCTGTCATGGCGCTGCTGACCCAGGACGCGCCGAAGTCGGCCGCCGCGAGCGCGGCGGGCGCGGAACGGGTGTGGGCGAAGGTGCGCTGGACGGGGCCGGACGGCTCCTCCCACGCCGGCCGGGTGCGCGTGGCTGCGGGCAGTGCGACGGGTACCGCGGTCACCGTCTGGACGGACCGTGACGGCTCCCTGGTGACCGAGCCCGCCACCGCGTCGCAGGCTCAGGTGCGGGCGGCCATGGTCGGCGTGCTGGTGGGGATGGGCGTGGCCACGGTCCCGTTCGTAGGCGGGCGCATGGCCCGGGAACGTCTCGAACGGCGCCGCATGGCGCAGTGGGACGAGGCCTGGGCGCGGTTCGGGTCGACCTGGGGACGGATGACCGGCTGACCCGGCCGGCCGAGCCCGGAGCGGTCGTACTTGGCCCGCCGGCCCCTGGGGCACGCACCGGTGGCCTACGACGTCCCGGGCGGCCCTCTCCAAAGGCCAATCCAGGTGGCCGGGTTCGAAGTGAACCGGGCCCGGCGCAAGGACCCGCCCTGGGACGATCTAGATGATCCCGTCCCCGGGCTTGTCCGCGCCCTCCTCGCCACCACCCCCCGCCCGGCCGCCCGCCTCGGGGACGCCTGAACCGGCCTTCGAGGGACCGTGGTTGAAGAGCAGGTTCAGCACGACCGCCGTCACGCAGCCCGCGCTGATCCCGCTGTTCATCACCGTCTGGAACCAGTCCGGGAACTTCTCGTACACCGTCGGCACGCCGACCGGCAGCATGCCGACCGCCAACGAGATGGCCACCACCGTCAGGTTGTGGTCGCCCTTGAAGTCCATCGTGGCCAGCGTGCGCAGCCCGCTCGCGGCGACCGTGCCGAACATCACCAGACCTGCGCCGCCAAGAACCGGCTCCGGTACGGCCGCGACCACAGCGCCCAGCTTGGGCAGCAGGCCAAGCAGCACGAGCAAACAGCCGGACGCCGCGACCACCCAGCGGCTGCGCACCCGGGTCATTCCCACCAGGCCGACGTTCTGCGCGTACGCCGTGTACGGGAAGGTGTTGAACACCCCGCCGACGACCGTGGAGAGGCCGTCGGCCCGCAGACCGTCCGCGAGCGATCGCGAGTCTGCCTTCCGTCCGGTCA
This sequence comes from Streptomyces sp. NPDC001156, assembly GCF_053598275.1. NCBI lineage: Bacteria > Bacillati > Actinomycetota > Actinomycetes > Kitasatosporales > Streptomycetaceae > Streptomyces > Streptomyces sp. NPDC001156. Next base: position 42,907 of record NZ_JBSFJX010000028.1, read on the forward strand.
TCTCGCCGACCGCGATGAGGTCGCCGGTCGTCTCGGTCATCGTCACGAGCGCCACCACGAGCATCGACACGACGGCGGAGGCGCGGAAGGCGGGCGTGCCGAAGTGGAAGGGGGTGCTGATCCCGATCCAGTCGGCGTCCCCGATGCCGCCGAAGTCGGTGAAACCGAAAGGCACCGCGACCGCGAGTCCCACCACGATGCCGATCAGCACCGCGATCCGGCTCAGGAACGGGGGCGCGAAACGCTGCACCCCGATCACCACGGCCAGCACGAAGGCCGCGAGTGCCAGGTTCTTCGGCTCCCCGAAGTCCTTCGAGCCCTGCCCGCCCGCGGCCCAGTTGCCCGCCACCGGCAGCAGCGAGATGCCGATGACCAGGATCACGGTGCCGGTGACGAGCGGTGGGAAGAAGCGCAGCAGCCTGCCGAAGACCGGCGCGAGCAGCATGATGGCGATTCCCGCCACGATCACCGACCCGTAGACGGCGGGCAGTCCGCCACCCGTCGTCCCGATCAGCACCATCGGGGAGACGGCGGCGAAGGTGCAGCCCTGCATGATCGGCAGCCGTGCGCCGAAGCGCCAGAAGCCGACGCACTGGATGAGAGTCGCGATGCCGCACACGAGCAGATCGGCGGTGATCAGATACGCCAGGTCGGCGGCCGACAGCTTCATGGCGCCGCCCACGATCAGGGGGACGGCCACGGCGCCGGCGTACATCGCGAGGACGTGCTGGAGGGCCAGGCTCGCGAGTTGGCGTACAGGTGGAACCTCGTCGACGGGGTGCACGGGGGTGGTTGCCATGGGGGGAGAACGTAAGCCCCTTGAACAGGTTGCTGATTGCCGGCCGGTTGCCGCTCTGTGTCGTGACGGACGGACGTCCGGGTCCGCCGCTCAGCGCCCTGTGCCGTGTCCTTCGAGAGCGGTGGAGCCGGCGGCGGCCATCAGCGACGCCCAGTCCGGGAGCTTGACGACTCCCCGCCCCAGCGACGCGCCGAGCTCCGCCTCCGCCCGCTCGATCGCCAGCCACCCCGCCCACTGGACCGGGGAGAGTCCGTCCGCCCGAAGGGCCGGCAGCGCGTCCTCGGGGACCTCACGCCCCGCGAGGCCGGGCGCGTCTTCGAGCAACGAGGTCACCGTCTCCTTGGCGCACGGCCGGTTCGTGCCGATGACACCCGTGGGACCGCGCTTGATCCACCCGGCCACGTACTCCCCCGGAGAGACCTCCCCCTCGCGCAGGACCCGTCCTGCCAGATGCGGCACGGTGCTGGTCACCGCGTCGAACGGCAGCCCCTGAAGCGGGACTCCGCGATAGCCGACCGAGCGCAGCACCAGTTGTGCCTCGATGTCCTCGTACCGCCCGCTGCCCGTCACCCGGCCGGCTCCGTCGGGGACCGTCCGCTCGAAGCGCACGGCGCCCACCCGGCCCCCGTCGGCGAGGAGTTCGACCGGACGCAGGAAGAAGCGCAGCCGGATACGGCGCGGGGCGCCCCGTGGCGGTGCCGCGGCCCAACCGCGCAGCACCTCGATGTTGCGGCGCAGGGCGGCGGGCAGTCCTGAGGGATCGGTGTAGGCCGGGTCGAGCGCCATTTCCGCCTCGTCGACGACCACCTCGGTGTCGGGCAGGGCGCCCAGTTCGCGCAGTTCCTTGGTGGTGAAGCGGGCCTGCGAGGGGCCGCGCCGCCCCACCATGTGGATCTCGGTGATCTTGCTCTCGGCCAGCGCGGCCAGCGCCGCCTGCGGCATGTCGGTGGGGATCAGCTCGTTCACCCCGCGAGCGAGGATCCGGGTCACGTCGACCGCGACGTTCCCCACACCGATCACCACCGCGGTGCGGGCGCCGAGCACGAAACCGTCGGCGACGCAGTCCGGGTGTGCGCTGTACCAGGACACGAACTCGGTCGCCGACCAGCTGCCAGGCAGCTCTTCGCCCGGGATGCCGAGATGACGGTCGGTCGCGGCGCCCACGCAGTAGACCACCGCGTGATACAGCTCGCGCAGTCGTTCCGGCCGTACTCCGTCCGCGCCGACCTGGACACCGCCGAGGAACCGGATCCGCTCGTCCTCCATGACCGCGCGGAGATTGTTCTGCAGCGACTTGATCTTCTCGTGGTCGGGTGCCACCCCGTACCGCACCAGGCCGTACGGGCAGGGCAGCCGGTCGAGGACGTCGACGCGCACCTCTGGATCCTGCTGGACAAGGCTCTGGGCGGCGTACACCCCGCTCGGCCCGGAGCCGACGACGGCGACATGCAGCACGGCGGAACTCCCTCGTTGAGGAGATCGCTGGTGGCTCCAGCATTGCACCGCGCACGGCAGGACGGGAGAGGGCTGGCGGATGCGGCGCTGGGCCGACGGGGTGCGGTGCCCACCCCTGCCGTGCGTGGCTTTGGCATGGTATGCGATCAGTCGCTTACGTTGCGTTTATGCCCGAAGTGTCCCTTCAGGATTTTTCCGATCACTTCGGATCGGATGGGGCGGTGTCGGTGTGGCCCGCGTGGGAAGTGCGGGAGCGCGAGAACACCATGACCTGGTTCGCCGTCCGGCTCGACCTGCCGGACGGGGGTTGTGTCGACGTCCTTGCCGTGGTGGCCGGCGGATGTGTGGCGATCGAAGAGGTGCGGGCCCAGCCCGGCCTCACACTGGACGACCTGTCGGCTCTCGCCGACTGGATCGAGGAACCGCTGCTCGAGGCATGCGGCATGGAGCCGGACCGTTCCCCCGTGCCCACCGGACCGCCGACGTGCGGTGAGGGGCCGGCCTGGCCGCGCGGCGTCGAGGGGTGGCGCCTGGTCGCCGAGGAGTACCTCGCGGCCCAGGACGCGGATGCCGATCCGGTGTTCGCGGTGATGCGTGCGACGGGACGCAGCCGCCGCAGAGCGCTGAAGCTGATCGCCGAGGCACGCGACGCAGGGCTTCTGGCGCCACGTCACGCCCGCTCCTGATCCGGTCGGTTGAGCATGAGCGCGGAGCAACGCCAGGACACCTGCGGCTATTTTGACGCCTTGTTCGTCTCCGGCTGACGGTTCTCCGTCGCGAAGAACCGCGACAGATCGGTGTCGTAGGCCGTGCCCACACCTTCGGGTTCCGGAGGGCTGCCCATCTCCCAGTCGAGGCCGTACCGCTGGAACAACTCGGCCCGCAGTACCGGCAGCGGCATCGGCGCACCCGGCACCAGGGCCGCGTAGACCGCGCCCATCAACAGGGCGCGCAGCATCGGGTAGTCGGCGTCCGTGTCCGTCGAGCCGCGCCGCGTCACCGTGTCCCGCAGCAGCTCCGCCAGTCGCTGCTGCTCGGGGCACTGCACGAATCCCTCGGCCTGCAGGATGCCCGCCATGTGCTGACGCATCAGAACGGTGTGGTGGACGGTGAGGCCCAGGACGGCGTCGACGGCCCGCGCCATCCGCTCCCGGCCGTCCTCGGTACGCGGCTCGCGCTCCAGGGCTTCTTCGAGGGTGCGGTGCATCAACCGGTGCACGGCCGACTGGAGGAGTTGCCGTTTGCCCGGGAAGTAGTACGACACCAGGCCCCGCGCGGAGCCGGCGCGGTCCGCGATGTCGGCGAGTGTCGTCGAGTCGTAACCGCGCTCGCTGACCAGTTCGATCGCGGCGTGCAGGAGCCGTTCGCGGGAACGCCGCCGCAATTCTTCATTGACCGAGGGGCTGCGCGGCGACATCCTGGACTCCTGCGTTGACTGGCTATCAGCCAACTATACTCAGCGCATCCTGGTCCCGTTGCCCTCGGGTCGGTTCCGGGGTGGCGTCTGCCCTGGGCCACACGGGGGATGGTCCAGGGCGGACGCCGGAACTATCGCCCGCGCACCGCCTCACGCCAGATCAGCCGCGGAATGCTCGGCTTCACATCCCGTGTGACCACGCCCATCGCCCTGCGCACATACCGCCCGTCCACCAGTTCCCGCAGCATGGCCGCCGCGAGATCGGCCCGGGCCGTGAACACGCCGTCCGCACTGCTCTCCGCGACCACGTAGCGTGTGGGCTCGGGATGGTCGAAGAGACCGGACGGGCGTGCGACGGTCCAGTCCAGCGGGGTGCCACGCAGCACCCCCTCCATGCGGCGCATGTCCTCGTGCGCGGTGCGGGCGATGACCCGGTTCACATACGGGTCCAGCACGTGGTTGAAGAAGAAGGCCCCGCTGGGCCGCCAGGCCGGGTCGAGGACGCTGGAGCTCACCGCGACCAGCCGCTTCACACCGTGCCGCCCCATCGCGTCGGCGATGTTCCGGGCCGCCGCCGAATAGAGGGTGACCGGTGCCCGCCCGGGCCGCACCCCCAGCGCGGACAGTACGGCGTCGGCGCCCTCGATCACCGTGTCGACCGCATCCGCGTCGGTGGCGTCGGCATCGGCCATGGTCAGCCCCGCGCGCCCGGCCATCGGATGCGGCCGGCGGGTCACCGCCGTGACCTCGTTCCCGTCCGCCAGTGCCTGGGCGACCAGTTGGTGGCCTGTGGGTCCGCCCGCTCCGAAAACGACGATGCGCATGACGTGTTTCCTCTCGATGGTCGGTTCGTGCCTTGACAGTGGCGATCGAGGGCGGGGATATTCAACGCTGATGAATAAATCCCGCGGTCGGCCACCGGGCCGCCCCGCCACCAGAGCCCGTATCACCGGGGTCGCCCGCACCCTCTTCCTGGAGCGGGGCTACCAGGGCACGACGCTGCGCGCGATCGCCGCCGAGGCCGAGGTGGACGTGGCGCTCATCGGCTACCACTTCGGTTCGAAGCAGGGTCTGTTCGGCGAGTCGATGAATTTGCGCTGCGGACAGTCGAACGCGATCGTGGTCGCCCTGGACGGTGATCAGGCGGGGCTCGCCGACCGCCTCCTGGATGCCGTCACCGCCCTGTGGGAGGACCCGTCCGGCAGCGGATTCGCGGCGATGGACGGCACAGCGCTGCGGGACGAGGACGTGATGCGGGTGTTCCGCGAGTTCCTGGAGCGTGAGATCCTCGGCCGGATCGCGAGCCATCTCGGCGGCCGGGACGCCACGGACCGGGCCACGGCAGCCGTCGCCGTGCTCGGCGGCCTGATCTTCACCCGCTATCTGAACCCGCTCGGCCCGGTCCAGGCACTGGACGCCGCGGATGTACGACGGATCCTGGGTCCGCCCCTGCGCGCCGCCCTGAGCGGCCACCGGCGCAGGACGAGGCCTGCGGCACAGCTGTCGCAGAGGAGCCGGACCGTCCCTAGAGTGGGCACGAGTCCCAAGGAGGCATGACGCACATGGGTGAAGACCAGATCCTGGCAAGGATCACGGCGATGGTGGACGAGGAACGCGGCCTGCGTGAGGCGGTGTCGTCCGGCCGGATCGACAGCTCCACCGAGCACGCACGGCTCGTCGAGCTGGAACAAGCGTTGGACCAGTGCTGGGACCTGCTGCGCCAGCGTCGCGCGAAGGCCGAGTTCGGCGAGAACCCGGACGAGGCGCGTGTCCGGCCGGCGTCCGAGGTCGAGGGCTACCAGGGCTGAGACGGGGGCGGGGTCAGCCGATCAGGTCCAGCGCGGGCCGGAGCCCGTCCGGGCGCTCGGTCACCGGGCGATGGTCGACGAAGTGCACCGCACAGCCGAGCGCCGCGGCCCCGCCGTCCGCCCGTCGGTTGTCGCCGACCATGAGCGTGTCCTGCGGGGCGACACCGAGCGCGTCGCAGGCCAGTGCGAACAGCCGGGGGTCAGGCTTCTGGATGCCGTGCTCGTATGACAGCACGTATGTGTGGACGTACGGGTCGACGCCGTGCTCCCGGAAGACCGGCCGCAGGTCCCAGCCGATGTTGCTGACCACGCCGACGGCCACTCCGCGTCCGTGTAGGGCGCCGAGCACCTCGGCGGCGTCAGGGTAGAGCCGCCAGGCGGCAGGACTCATATGGCGGTCGTACAGCACGTCATGGAGTCGCGGGTCCGGCAACGGCACCCGACGGGACAGGCCGGTGTACGCGGCCCGGTGCGCCTCCGCGCTGCGGTCCCGGTCGGCCCACAGCGTGGCGAGGTCGTCCGGCAGCGGCCCTTCGGGGAAGGAACCACCGGCCAGTGCGCCCGCCGACTCCAGCAGCTCGGCCGTGCGCACCAACTCGGCCTCGGGCAGCGTGACACCGGCTTCCGCCAGTGCCGCGCGCAGCCAGGATTCGGCCGACTCGATACGGAACAACGTTCCGGAGAAGTCGAAGAGCACGCCTTTGATCGCCATGGGGACGATGTTTCGCGACCCGCTGTGCACGCGTCAAGAACGCCCCACCCGCCTGGTCGTGTTCTTCTCCGCTCCGCCCCACCGCTCGTAGGACGCCATGGCGAGCACGACCAGCAGCGCCCCGAACAGCCAGCCGCCCAGCACGTCCGACGGCCAGTGCACGCCGAGCCAGACCCGGGTCAGGCCGACCCCGATGACGGAGACCACCGCCACGGTCAGCGCCGTGCACCACAGCACGCCCCTGGCGCCGTACCGGCGAAGAACCCACAGCAGCAGCCCGCACACGAGAGCCGCCGTCATCGCGTGACCGGAGGGGAAGGCCCCGTTGTGCACCACGTCGAGTGGGTCGGGCCACTCGGGGCGTGCTCGGCCGATGGCCGCCTTGGCGACGTTCTGCGCGACCGCGCCCAGCGCGCAGGTGGCCGCCACCCACAGGGCGAGCCGGCGGTCCCGCTGCCGCCACAGGAGCCAGAACACCGCGACCGCGCACAGGATGCGCATGGTCGCCGGGTCCCACACCCAGTCCGTGAGGAAGCGGGCCGTGCGGGTGAGGCCCGGGTTGTCGAGCGCCCAGCCGTGCATCGTGCGCGCGATGTCCGCGTCCAGCGCCACGAGCGGGTGCCAGGGGATGGTCACCAGCACCAGAAGCAGCAGCGACGCGCAGCCCAGGGCCGTGGCGGCGACTTCCGCACCTCGCGGGGCCGGGCGCCGGATCGGCGAGTCGACGGGCAGGGGCTGCATACCCTGATCCTCGCCCCTGTGCGGGCCTTCCGGTCAACGGACACGGCGCCCGTGTGACCCGGGCGGCCGGTTCACCCCAGTGCCCGCAGCCCCGGTATGAACGCCACCAGCACGGGGATCACCGGAACCAGTGCCGCGGTCGCCGTCAGCCGCAGCCGCTGTGCCGCCGGCAGCCGGTCCGGGGGCGTGAGGAGACGGTGGACACGATGCGGAACATGGGCCTGCGGGGTGGGACAGGGCCCGAAGACGCCCCGGTCCTCGTTGAGTTCGACCAGGGCGAGAGCCGTGGTGAGGCGGCCGTGGCGGCGCGAGGCCATGTCGTCGGCGGCCAGTTCGACCAGCCGGTGCATCTCGTCGCGGAACGCTGCGAAGACCGGCACCTGGGGAAATCCGTTGGCCAGCGCGGCCGAGGAGTGCAGCAGCCAGTCGTGGCGGGCCCGCGCGTGCCCCTGCTCATGGGCGAGCACCGCGTCCAGCTGCTTGCCCTTCAGCCGGCGCAACGCCTCCGTGGTGACGACCAGTTGGGGAGTGGCGCCGGACAGCCACCAGGCCTCCGCACGATCTCCCTCCAGGACCACCAGCCGGTCCCTGCGGGTCTCCTCGCCGGGCAACAGCGGGGCCCGTACGAGCAGTTCGGCCCTGCTCTGCCGACGCCGGGCCCGCGCCCTGGCGACCTCACGGACCAGCATCGCCGCGCTCCACGCCCCGCCGCACGCCAGTGCCACGGCGGTGGTAGCGGCCCACGTGCTCCCGGAACCCAGCGCGTAGGCGTCCACGACCGAGTTCGGCGCGGTGGCGAACACATGGCCCCTCACGGCCGCCCAGGCGGCGGCCGCGCTCAGCGTCATCGACAGCGCGCAGCACACCAGAACCGCCGCCACCACGCACTGCCACACCCACAGGGCGACCACCGGTTCTCGGTCCGGCCAGTCCGCCCGGGCGAGCAGCCGCGGAGCGAGAACGGCGGTCAGGGCGCCGAGCAGCAGCAGTGCCGCGGGGACCATCATGGGCCGAAGCCTATGAGCCGGGTGTCGTCATGGGGTACGTACTGTCGCGGCAAAGTGACGTACGCCACCGTCGGCGACGGGACCGGGGGAGTTCACCACGGCACCAGAGGCGGTTCGCCCGGGCGCCGGAAGCAGTTCGCCACGGCACCGGCCGACAGTCCGCCTCGGCGCCGGGGAAGGGCGGGTCCTCTTCGCGTGTGGCGCCGTCAGAGCGCGATGCGCCCTGGTCAGAGCGTGAGGAGCATCGCCAGCATCGCGATGGCCATCGACAGCCGGCAGGCGCGTGCCAGTTCCGGTCGGTCGCCCCAGCCGACGAGGCGTGCGCCCCCGGCCCCGGCCGTCGCCGCGACCGGCACCAACCGCGCTCCGGACCACAGCACGTACATCGCGAAGTAGAGCAGGAGAGCCGCGGTGACCGGGGCGATGCCGCTGTGGCCGTGGTGCCCCGGAGAGGAGACCATCGCCGCCGCCATGTACGCCATGGCGAACGCTCCCACCAGGTGGTGCAGGTGGTGGCCTCCGCTACGCGCGGCCCACAGGGTGCGCACGGCCGCGCCGCCGAAGACCACGACGTAGGCGATCAGGGCCCAGCGGGGCGGCGCGGCCACCGCCGTCGGCACGGCCATCGCGGCCATGCCGAACCCCATCAGTGCCTCGCCGCCCGCGGCCCGGCGCTGTTCCTCGACGGCGCTGCGCATGCGCAGCAGACAGTAGGCCCCGGTCGCCGTACACAGCGCGACGAGCAGCCAGCCGGGTGACGACGGTCCGTGCACCGCGCACCTCCCCCGTTCGACGGTCTCGGACAGTCGCTGGAGGCATTCCCGTCACGGATGGTGCGCAAGCGAGCGCACAGGGGTACAAGGGGGAGCGCGGGAGGCTCGAGCCGCAGGCCGGGGCCGCGGTCCAATTATTTACGAGTAAAACACCTGCTAAACTTATCGTCATGAGCAGTGCGAACCGCCGATCCTCCCGAGTGCGTCCGCTTCCCTTGTCCGGTCTCCTACGCCTCGGCAGGCCCTCCGACATCTGGTTCAAGCCCGCGCTGAGCGTGGTCGCCGGAGTCGCACCTCCGAACCTCACCCTGCTCGCCCTGGGCCGCCTCGATCTCGCGGCGTACACGATGGCGGGCTCGCTTTGCGCCCTCTATGCGCACAACCGCCCGTACTCGGCCAGGGCGGGGATCCTCCTCCGGGTCGTCCTCGCCATGGTGAGCGGCCTGGCCGTCTCCCTGGTCGCGGCGTCGCTGACCACGAACCCGGTGGTGCTGGTCACCGTCGGCGCCCTGCTCGCGGCGGTCCACAAGGCGCTGTGCGACGCGACCCGTCTCGGCCCCCCGGGCAATGTGATCTTCACCTTCGTCACCTCGGCGGCCCTGTTCATGCCGCAGTCCCTCGGCCAGGTGCCCGGCCATGTCGCCCTCGCCACAGCGGCGGGCGCCTGGTCCTGGATCGTGGGCATGGCCCCCGGTCTGCTGCGGCCCCACGGCCCCGAGCGCCGGGCCACCGCCCACGCCCTGAGCGCCGCCGCCGCGTTCGCGGCGACCGGTGAAACCGCCGCCCGGGCCGGTGCCGCGGCCGCCGTGCACACCGCCTGGCAGTCACTGCTGTCCACCGGCGCCCGCTCCGCGCCCCGGAGTGCCCTGGAACGGCTCCTCGTCCGGGCCGAGGTGGCGCTCGCGGCGCCCGCGGACACCGACCCCGAGCGACTGCGTGCCTGGGCCCGCACACTGCGGGGCACGGGGCCCGTTCCGCGGCCGGACGACCTCGGCGAGGCGGCCGACGAACTCCTCGGCGTGGAACTCGAACTCGACAGCTCGCCGCGCCCGCTGCACCACAGGCTCGCCCCGCTCGCCCCCCTCGTCCTGCGCACCGCGCTCGGCTGTGCCCTCGCCGGATACGTCTCGCTCGCACTCGGCGTCGGCCGCCCGTACTGGGCGCTGGTCACCGCCGCCTCGATTTACCAGGCCAACGTCACCCTCACCTGGCGCCGCGGCATCCAGCGGGTCGTCGGCAACCTCGTCGGGGTCCTGCTGTTCGCCGCCGTCGCCCCGGTCGCCCATCTGAGCCAGCTGGCCCTGGTGCTGTGCGGTCTCGCCTTCAACTTCGGCGCCGAGGCGCTGATCAGCCGGAACTACTGGATCGGCAGCGTCTGCGTGACGCCGATGGCCCTGCTCATCACCGAGTTCGGCCACCACCAGGAGCCGGGCGCGCTGATGACCGATCGGGTCGTGGACACCCTCATCGGGGCGCTGGTCGGCTTCGCCGCCGCGATCGCCGTCACCAACAGGCGCGCCGGTGACCGTATCGAAGACGCCCTCGCCGCAGTGGAGCAGAGCCGTGAGCGCGCCGCCCGCGTCCTTGTGGCGGACCGCCCCGGGCCGGCGGACCTGGAGGGGGCGCGCCGCGCTCTGGCCGCCGCCGTCGTGGACCTGCGCGCCGCGGCCGACGCCGCCTCCGGCGAATGGTGGCAGCGCGCCCTGCCGGAGGAGCGGGTGCTGCGCGCCGAGCAGGACGGGCACCGTACGCTCGCCGCGACGGTACGACGGCAGGGACTGCACACCTCGGAAGGCGTACGGGCATGACGGCAGGAAACGGAGGGCCGGGGACCGGAGCCGCCGGGCGGAAGGACACGGGTGACGGCGCGGACGTCGGGCAGTCGCCCGGGCGTGCCCCTGCGGACGACATCGTCGCGGCCGTGGTGCGCCAGTGGCACGCGGTACGGCCCGACGTCGACACCGGGCCCATGGAGATCATCGGCCGCGTCAATCGGTGTGCCGCCCTGCTCCAGCAGGCGGAGGACGCGCCGCTGCGCCGGGTGGGGCTGACCCGGCCCGAGTTCGACGTACTCGGCACCCTGCGGCGCACCGGCCACGAGCTGACGCCCGGTGAGATCGCCCGCGAGACCTTCTCCTCCGGTGCCGCCGTCACCAAACGCCTCAAGCAGCTGACCGAACGCGGCCTGGTCGAGCGGCGCGGCGACACCCGGGACCGCCGGGTGGCCCGTGTCCACCTCACCGACGCGGGCCGCGACCTCGTGGACGGCATCCTGCCCGAGCAGCTCTCCTACGAGAGAGCCGTGCTGTCCGGTCTCGACGTCGGCGGACAGCGCGAACTGGCTTCTCTGCTCGGTGAGTTGCTCGTCCAGCTGGAGGGCCGGCTCGGCGCTGCGCGCGGCTGACCGCACACGCCGCCGGGGCGCCCGACAGCGCCTAGTCCTCGGCCTCCGGGCCTTCCGTGTACACGCCGAACACGGCGCCCTGCGGGTCCTTCAGGACGGCGATGCGGGGACCGTCGGGGACCGATACCGGTTTCGTCTGGACGCTCGCACCCGCCTGCGTCGCCGCGGACACCGTGCTGTCCACGTCCTCCACCGCGAAGTAGGGCAACCAGTGTGGCGGCACCTCGGCCGCGAACCGGTCGTCCATCGGCAGCATGCCGCCGAAGTCGGCGTCGTCGATCCCCCACTGCGTGTATTCCTCGGAGGCGTTCACGCTCCAGCCGAAGACCGTGGTGTAGAAGTCGGTGACCCTGTCGGGTTCCCGGGTCAGCAGCTCCACCCAGCCGAGCGAGCCGGGCGCGTTGAACAGCCCCGCACCGGGAAAGGTCCGCTGCTGCCACATCTGGAAGGCCGCGCCGCCCGGGTCGCGCGCAACCGTGAAGCGGCCGGCGTCGAACACGTCGATCGGCCCGAGGATCACCGTGCCGCCGGCCGCCCGCACCGCTTCCGCCGCCGCTTCCGCGTCGGTCACCGCGAACGACACGTTCCAGGCGACCGGCTGTGACTCCTGGTACAGCGGCGAGAGGGCCGCGACCGCCGCGTCGCCGAGATGCGCGACCGTGTACCCGCCCGCCTCCTGGCGGGGATCCGTCTCCGGCCGCCAGCCGAACAGGTCGGCGTAGAACCGCTTGGCCGCCTCCATGTCGCTGGTACCGAGCTCGGTCCAGCAGGGTCCTCCGGGCACCGGTTTCTCGAGCCTCATGGCGTGCCTCCCACCGCTCGCGTCCCCTTCAGAGGCTAGTCCCGCACCCGGCCGGAGGCATCAGATTCCCGGGCGGTACCGCAGGGGGTGGTCGGCCGGGATCTCCACGAGCACGATCTGTGTGCCGTCCGGGTCCTCGATCCACATCTCGATCAGGCCCCAGGGCTCCTTCACGGGCGGCCGCACGATCTCGACCCCTGCCTCGGCCAGTTCCCGGTGTGCGACCGCTACATCCGGCACCTGCAGCCAGAGCTTCAGAGCGGGGGAGGGCCGCGCCTCGTCGCGGCCCGCCACTTCCAGGAAGCCGCCGCCGAGGAAGTACACCACTCCGCGCTCCGGCCCCGTGCCGAACTCCCGGTAGACCGGGAGCCCGAGTTTCCCGCCGTAGAAGGCCCGGGAGCGCTCCGGGTCGGAGGGGCGCAAGAGGATGCGGCTGCTCAGTACGTGGACCATGCGTCCGGAGCCTAGTGCGAGGACTACTCTCGTCCGTGCCCGCGCCGCGCCACCGAAACGGAGAAGCAGTCCATGGACTCCGCCGCCACAGCAGCCACCGCCGCCACGACCGGCCTGATCTTCCGCGACGCCACCGACGCCGACGTCGACGCGCTGGTCGCGCTGATCGAGTCGGCCTACCGCGGCGACTCCAGCCGGGCCGGCTGGACGACCGAGGCGGACATCCTGCAGGGGCAGCGCACCGACCCCGAGGGCGTGCTCGAGGTCATCGGCGCGGCGGACAGCCGGCTACTCATGGTCGAGCGGGGCGGGGCGCTCGTCGCCTGCTGCCAGCTCGAGCGCCGGGACGACCACGCCTACTTCGGCATGTTCGCGGTCAGCCCGGCGCTTCAGGGCGCGGGCCTCGGCAAGGTCGTCATCGCCGAGGCGGAGCGCACGGCCCTCGAGGACTGGGGCGTCTCACAGATGCATATGACCGTGATCTCCGTCCGCGAGGACCTCATCGCCTGGTACGAGCGGCGCGGCTACCGCCGTACCGGACGGATGACCCCCTTTCCGTACGGCGACGAGCGCTTCGGCATCCCGCAGCGCGCCGACCTGCAGTTCGAGCTGCTGGTCAAGCCGCTGGTCTGACTCCGGGCGCGGCGCCCGGAGCGACGCTCACGCGGTGAACCGGCCGGTGCGCTTGATCTCCGGGTAGTCGGTGGTCGCGCCGTCCAGTTCCAGGGCGCGGACCAGCCGCAGGTGGTCCAGGGTGTTGACGACCCAGGCGATGATCCTCAGGTCCGCCTCGCGGGCGTGCTCGACGACCTCGAGGGTGAGCCGGCGGATGTTGAGGCAGACCGTTCCGGCGCCGGCCTCGACGGCGCGCTCCACCACATCGGGTCCGTAGCGGCCGGCGATCAGGGCGGTGCGCACGCCCGGTACCAGCCGGGCGATCTCGGCGACGGCCTCGTCGTGGAACGACGACACCTCCACCCGGCCCACCAGGTCCCGGCGGTGCATGACCTCGGCCAGCGCCCGCGCGGCCGCCACGTCCTTGATCTCCGCCTGGACCGGCGTCCGGACCGCGTCCAGGACCTCCTCGAAGACTGGCACGCGCTCACCACGACCGGCGTCCAGGGTCCGCAGCTCGGCGAGGGTCTTCTCCGCGATCGGTCCGGTGCCGTCGGTCGTACGGTCCACGTCGGCGTCGTGCATGATCACGAGGGCGCCGTCCTTGCTCAGATGCAGATCGAGTTCGATCAGGTCCAGGCCCGCGTGCTCGGCGGCGACGAAGGACCGGAGGGTGTTCTCGGGCTCGACACCCATGACTCCGCGGTGACCGATGGTGAGGAAGTTCAAGGTTCAACTCGCTTCCGTCGACGGCGGCTCGGCTGCCGCGCACGGCGTCCCGACACCGGCACGGCAAGGCCGCAGCCTAATGGCCCGGCTCTCCGCTGAACCCGCTCGTGCACGGCCAATGGGTACGCGGCGCGGCGTGAATCCGGACGGTCCCGCCGACCGTGTGTCGCTCTATGGTGGGCGTGTCGCTAGGGCGTTGACTCATGCCGTGTCCGCCCGTCCGGCCGGACTTCGCCCCTCTCGTCTCAGATGTCCCGCGGCCGCCGTCCGCTCTGAGCGTCACCCGGTGATGGGTGTTCCCGAGGCCTGGCCGGCTCGCCGGCGGCCTTCGCGCAGTCGGGTGATGGTTCGAGGAACTCATCGACCTGTGGGCGTCCGACAGGAAAAAGAGCGGTGAAGCCGGGGGGAGGGCAGGATAATTTCCCGAGGGCCCTCTTGCTGGAAGAAACCTCGTATGCATACGGTGTCCTTACGCGAGGTTCTCCCGTGGAGGTTGGGTCATGACGGAAATTCTTGTGCAGCTGGGTCCGGAGGGGCAGGTTCCTCCGCAGGGCAGGGTGGTGGACCATCCGGCTTGGCCCGTGCTCAAGAGTGCCGTGGAACAGATCCGGCCATGGCAGTCCAAGGACGGCTCCATCGACTTCGACGCCGAGGCCGCGCCGGCCCCGGCTGACGCCGTCCTCGCGGTGCGCCGTGTGGCGGACGCCGTCGCGGAGCTCTCCCTGCTGCTGCCGCACGACAACGCCTACCACGAGGCGCTGGTGAAGGACCTGCACCGCTGGGCCGACGACGGCTTCAAGGTGCCGGACTTCCTTGACTCGCTGCTGGCCTTCCAGCCCGCCGCGGACCGCAGGGACGGGCTCCAGCACCTGGTCGTCTTCCCGATGTACACGCAGAACGGGAACCCCGACCGCAACCTCGAAGCGGTCGTCCTGCGCATGGTCTGGCCCGACTGGCTCGCCGAGCTGGAGGCCACCCGCTACGACAACCCGCTGTTCTGCGGCATCACCTTCGAGGACTTCACCGCCGGTTACGACACCAACTCGGCTGTCCTCTTCCCGGAGACCATCGCCGTGCGCGAGGCCCCGGAGCGGTTCTCCTGGGGCGGCATCTTCTGCGACCGCGAGGCGGCCCGCTTCCGCCGTGTCACCGCGGCCGCCGTCGACCTCCTGGGCCTGGAGCTGCCCGAGGACATCGCCGCCATGGTCCACGACCAGGAGCGCTGTCAGCAGGCCTTCGTGCTGTGGGACATGGTCCACGACCGCACCCACAGCCACGGTGACCTGCCGTTCGACCCCTTCATGATCAAGCAGCGCCAGCCGTTCTGGATGTACGGCCTGGAGGAGCTGCGGTGCGACCTCACTGCCTTCAAGGAGGCCGTGAAGCTGGATGCCGACGGCTTCCCGCAGGGTCGTGACGTGCAGTACGCGGTGCTCTTCGACCGTATGTTCCGGTTCCCGGTGACGGGCGAGCGTGTGCGCAACTACGACGGTCTCGGCGGCCAGCTGCTTTTCGCCTACCTGCACAAGCACGACGTGGTCCGCTGGACGGACAACAAGCTGTCCATCGACTGGCAGCGCGCCCCGCAGATCACCAACCAGCTGTGCACGGAGATCGAGACGCTGTACCGGGAGGGCATCGACCGCCCGAAGCTCGTCCACTGGTTCAAGGCCTACGAACTGGTCTCCACCTATCTCGCCCCGCACCCGGGCTCCACGTGGGCCAAGGGTCCCGACGCCCTCGACCTGTCCCTGCCGCCGCGCAAGCTCGTCGATGACGTGCTTCCGGACGAGTTTCCGCTGAGCATGTTCTACGAGGCACTGTCCAAGAAGCTGAAGAATGTGATCGCCTCCACCAAGGGCATCACGGCGGACGGCGCCGAGCGGATCGCCGCGTGAGCGACCGCACCAACACTGCTCAGCAGGAGGCGAAGATGGGGAACGGGAACGGGCCACTGAGCGGTGCGGTGATCGCGGTGGCCGGCGCGGGCGGACCCGCCGGCCGGGCGACACTGCAGCGCCTGGCCGATGCGGGAGCGACCGTCGTCGCGGCGGACAACGACCCCGAGCGGCTCTCGGAGGCCGTGGACGCGGCCCGCTACGCCCACGGCGGCGCCACGGTCGTCGGGGACACCGTGGACCTCCTGGACCTGCAGTCCACCCATGCCTGGGCCACCCACATCGAGAAGGACTTCGGCCGCGTCGACGGCGTCGTGCACCTCGTCGGCGGCTGGCGGGGCAGCGAGACCTTCACCAAGACCAGCCTCGACGACTGGGACTTCCTGGAGCTGCTGCTCATCCGCACCGTGCAGCACACCACGCTCGCCTTCCACGAGGCGCTGCAGCGCAGCGACCGCGGCCGGTACGTCCTGATCAGTGCCGCGGGCGCCAGCAATCCCTCCGCGGGCAACGCCGCCTATGCGGCCGCCAAGGCCGCCGCCGAGGCGTGGACGCTGGCCATGGCCGACTTCTTCCGCAAGGCCGGGGGCGCCGAGGGACCGCGTGCGGCGGCTACGATCCTGGTGGTGAAGGCGTTGGTGCACGACGCGATGCGCGCCGAGCGTCCCAACGCGAAGTTCGCGGGCTTCACCGACGTGAAGGACCTGGCCGAGGCCATCGCCGGGGTCTGGGAGAAGCCCGCAGCCGAAGTGAACGGAAACCGTCTGTGGCTGACCGAGAAGCCGTGAACCCTCCCAGGACCGACGCGCGTCGCCACCACGACCCGCAGGTCCGCGGTTTCGCAAGCGACAACTACGCCGGGGCGCACCCGGAGGTGCTCGCCGCCCTGGCCGTGGCCAACGGCGGCCATCAGGTCGCCTACGGCGAGGACGCGTACACCGAGAACCTGCAGGGGATCGTCCGCGGTCACTTCGGGGCGACGGCCGAGGCCTTCCCGGTCTTCAACGGCACCGGTGCGAACGTCGTCGCCCTCCAGGCGGTCACCGACCGCTGGGGCGCGGTCATCTGCGCGGAGAGCGCGCACATCAACGTCGACGAGGGCGGCGCCCCCGAGCGCATGGGCGGGCTGAAGCTGCTCACCGTGCCCACGCCGGACGGCAAGCTCACGCCCGAGCTCATCGACCGGCAGGCGTACGGCTGGGACGACGAGCACCGCGCCATGCCGCAGGTCGTCTCGATCACCCAGAGCACCGAGCTCGGCACCCTCTACACGCCGGAGGAGATCCGCGCGATCTGCGAGCACGCCCATGCGCACGGGATGAGGGTGCACCTGGACGGCTCGCGGATAGCCAACGCGGCCGCTTCCCTGAACGTGCCGATGCGGACCTTCACCAACGCCGTGGGCGTCGACATCCTCTCCCTCGGTGGCACGAAGAACGGCGCGCTGTTCGGCGAGGCGGTCGTCGTCATCAACCAGGACGCCGTCCGCCACATGAAGCACCTGCGCAAGCTGTCCATGCAGCTCGCCTCAAAGATGCGCTTCGTGTCAGTGCAGTTGGAGGCCCTGCTCGCCAAGGACCTGTGGCTGCGTAATGCCCGTCACTCCAATGAGATGGCGCAGCGGCTGGCGGAGGGCGCGCGTGCGGTCCACGGCGTGGAGATCCTCTACCCGGTGCAGGCCAATGGCGTCTTCGCCCGTCTGCCGCACGATGTGAGCGAGCGGTTGCAGAAGCGCTTCCGCTTCTACTTCTGGGACGAGGCCGCGGGCGTCGTGCGCTGGATGTGCGCCTTCGACACGACCGAAGAGGACGTGGACCGGTTCGTGGCGGCCCTCAAGGAGGAGATGGCGCGGTAGCGCCCGGCCGAGGTCAGATTCTGCATAGCTATGCGGCCGATCGAAAATCAATTGCTCGATGATCGGCCGCATTCCTATGCTCTGCGGGCATGGAGCTGATCCAGCAGACCCCTGACCTTTACGCCTGCCTGGTCGCCGACGAGGTCATCGACCATCATCATCCGGTGGTTCGCAGCACCACCGCACGCCTCGCGAGCCGTGCGGTGGACTCGTATACCTATGCGCAGGCAGCGTACGAGTTAGTACGCGACTCCATTCCGCACTCCGGCGACAGCGGCGATCCGCGGGTCACCTGGCGCGCCTCCGACGTGCTCGAGCAGCGCACTGGCATCTGTCATGCCAAGGCGCACGCGCTGGCCGCCCTGCCGCGCGCCGAGGACATCCCGACCGCGCTCTGCTACCAGCGGCTTCGGTGCGACGACGGCGACGGCCACATCGTCCATGGGCTGGTCGCCGTGCGGTTCGGCGGCGCCTGGCACCGGCAGGACCCTCGCGGCAACAAACCGGGCGTCGACGCCCGGTTCTCCCTCGACGGGGAGCGGCTGGCCTGGGTACCCGAGAAGGAGTGCAATGAAGCGGACTATCCAGTCCTGTATGCTGTACCTCATCCGGTCGTGCTGAACGCCCTCCAGGCCGCGCCCGGCCGAGAGACCCTCGGGAAGACGCTCCCCACCGCACTCTGAGGCAGGCGATGACTCCCAACCTGACCGTGTCCGACGCGGTGCGCACCCTGGCGCCCGGCTTCACGCACATCGCGATCGAGGCCCACGCCCTCGTCAACGGGCCGAGCACCGAAGGCACTGCGGCCCTGCTCGACGACGCGGCCCGTCGGCTGGCGGTACGCCTGGACGGCCGCGCACCGCACGAGGATCCCCACATGGCGGCCTGGCGTGCGACGTACACGGCCTTCGGCGCCAAGCCCTCGCGGACCCGCAACTCGGCCGAGGCGCTGGCGAAGCGCGCTCTGTCCGACGCCGGCCTGCCCCGGATCAATGTGCTCGTCGACATCTACAACGCGATCAGCGTCGCCCATCTGATCCCGGTCGGCGGAGAGGACCTCTACCTCATCGAGGGTTCCATGCACCTCGTACGAGCCACGGGCGAGGAGGAGTTCGTGACCGTGGCGGAGGGCGAGGAAGCGGTCGAGCACCCGGACGCCGGCGAGGTGGTCTGGCGCGACGAGAGGGCCGTGACCTGCCGCCGCTGGAACTGGCGCCAGGGACCGCGCACCCGGCTCACGGAGAATTCCACCTCGGCACTCTTCCTGCTGGAGGGCCTGGCTCCGATGCCGGTGTCCGAGATGGAGCAGGCCGGAGCCGAACTCGCCGAACTGCTCGAGAAGTTCAGCCCTGGGGCGCGGATCACCGTCCACGCCCCTGCCTGACCTGGGTCAGTGCGCCTCGGCGGCGCGCAGCTGCTCGGGGGTGGGTGCCGTGCCGCCGAGGTGGGCGGGCATCCACCAGGTGTCGTCCAGGCTCTTCGGGCGCACGGGGTAGGCGCGCTGCGCGGCCTCCAGCAGTTCCTGGACGCGCTCGCGCATCTGGCGTGTGAGCGCACCCGCGTAGGTGTCGCGCGAGGCTTCGACTGCCTCGCCGACCCGGATCGTGATCGGGGTGTGGCTGCGCCGGAAGTTGCGTGGGTGCCCCTTGGTCCACAGCCGCTGCGTACCCCACACGGCCATCGGGATCAGCGGGACACCTGCCTCCTGGGCCAGGCGCACGGCGCCCGACTTGAAGCTCTTCAGCGTGAAGGACTGCGAGATCGTGGCCTCCGGGAAGACCCCGACGACCTCGCCCGCCTTGAGCGAGCCCAACGCGTGCTCGTACGCCGCCTCACCCTGCTTGCGGTCCACCGGGATGTGCTTCATCGCGCGCATCAGCGGGCCGGAGACCTTGTGCCGGAAGACGGACTCCTTGGCCATGAAGCGCACCAGACGCTTCTGGGGGAGTGCCGCGAGGCCGTTGAAGATGAAGTCCAGATAGCTGATGTGATTGCTCACCAGCACCGCGCCGCCCGACCGGGGGATGTTCTCCGACCCCTTGCAGTCGATCTTGAGGTCCCATGCCTTGAACATCGTGAGGGCGAGACCGATGACGGGACGGTAGACGAGCTCAGCCATGGACGGGACAGACCCTTCTCTATGCCTGGGAAGGGACTCCCGGCGGAAGTTACGCTGCCGTAGGTTTGCGGCATCTCGCAGATCGTGCCCGAAGAACGGACGCGGGGCCAGTTCTGGTGCCGGTGCGCGGCGAGATCCTCGTCACGTCACCCGTCCGCAGCACTTGTCGGCGCGCCTGCGCAGCGCCCTGCCGCCGTCCGGCTACTCCGCACGCATCACCGCCCGGCGTACCAGCAGATACAACTCGCACCCCAGGCAGTACCCGAACGCGGCATTGAGGAAGGCGGCGGCGAGCGCGGCCCCGGTCGCCGCGAATGCGAGCCACTGCCACCCGGCGACATAGCCCACGAGCCCGAGGGCGGCGAAGACGAGGCCGACCGCCTGTGCGAACTGCGGTGGTTGCGGGGCCTCGAACTCCGTCGGCGGCCCGATCCGGGGCCGTACGAACCTCCGGAACAGCCACCCGTAGGGAGCTCGCGTCACACCCCCGGCCGCGCCCAGGGCGAACACCAGGAGCTGCCAGGCCAGTAGCCAGGCGCTGCCGGTGACCAGGACGACGGCCAGCACCACGGTCGTCACGGCCGCCCCGAAACGCGGCCCCCTCGTATCGATGTCCATGAATCAAGCATTCCGCAGCGGCAACGATTCCTGGAGTCGGGAATCTTTGCAGTCTTGTGAATGCTGGAGCTGATGATGAGCGGACTCGTGGTGTGTGTGACCGTGCTCGTACTGGCGAGTGCGTTCGGAGTGCTGCACCGGTGGCGGAGCGGGAGAGTGAGAGTGCGCGTGCGGGACGGCGGAAAGCGGCTCGGTGCCGCCGAGTTGGGCCAGGGGCTCGGCGAGCGGGCGACGCTCGTCCAGTTCTCCAGTGCCTTCTGCGCCCCTTGCCGGGCGACCCGGCGGGTCCTCGTCGAGGTGGCAGACATGGTGCCCGGTGTCGCCCATGTGGAGATCGACGCCGAGCAGCGGCTCGAACTCGTCCGAGCGCTCGACATCCTCAAGACGCCCACCGTGCTCGTCCTGGACGCGGACGGGCGGATCGTTCGACGGGCCACGGGGCAGCCGCGCAAGGCGGATGTGATCGCCGCGCTCGGCGAGGCGGTCTGACACCTCCTCGGCCGCACGGCCAGGCCCTCCGAAGCATGTGAGGTGACTGTGAGGCAGCGGATGACGTATCTCCCAGATACCGGAACCGACTTGACTGCACCCACCATCTATCGTCAGCCTGACCCCATGCCCCCGGAACTCCATCTCTTCGAACGGGTCCACGTGGACCTGGCCCGCACCGCGAGTGCGCGCTGTCCGGACTGCTGAGTAGCCACGGATCATCCCCCGCCGGCGGCCCTTCCCCCACTCTCGGCTCTGCTCGAGCGGGGGTCCCATGAGCGGGGAGCCCTCCACGTCACCGTCGCAGAAGGACAGTTCCATGACGGCCACGCCCGGCCTCGGTACCCCTCAGCTCGCCTCGCCCGACTTGCTGCGCTCCGTTTTCCGGCGGCACGCGGCCGGAGTGGCCGTGATCACCGCCCAAGGGAGCGGCAGGCCGGTCGGCTTCACCGCCACCTCCCTCACTTCCGTCTCCGCCGAGCCCCCGCTCATCTCGTTCGGCATCCGGGCCGGCTCCTCCAGCTGGGCCGTCATCTCCGAGGCCGACCACGTCGGCGTGCACATACTCGGCGAACACCAGGAAGCCCTGGCCCATACGTTCGCCAGGAGCGGCGCCGACCGCTTCGGCGCGCCCACACGGTGGCGCCAGGGGCCCGAGGGGGTTCCCGTGCTGGACGACGTGCTCGCCTGGCTCGTGTGCCGTGTCGTCGCGCGCGTCCCCGCGGGGGACCATCGCATCGTGCTCGCCGAGGTCGTCCTGGGCGACCCCTCGGGAGCCGGGCGCCCGCTGCTCTATCACCAGGGACGCTTCAACGGCCTGAGGGACTGAGCACCCGCCGCCCGGGACGGGGGCGCCTCGACCGCCTGTCGGTCTGGGCGCGCACCGGGACGCTGGGAGCGCCTGTCGGTCCGGGCGCGTGCCGCCGGAGGAAGCCACAGCCCGCTCCGCCGGCTTGAGGGCCGGTCGTCCGGCTGGTTACGCAGCGTTGTCAAGGTCACAGTTCAAAGCGCTTGCTTAGCGGGCATTCACTGGATGTACTGGTGAGTAATATTTCGTTCGGAGCGCGGGGTCGCCCCGACCGGGATCGGCCGCTTCAGGCGCCTATGCTGCCTGGAAGAAGGCAGCCCAGAAATGACGATGCAGTAGGAGAGCCGGCGTGAGCTTGAGGATCGTTGTCACTGTGAAGTATGTGCCCGACGCCACTGGCGACCGGCACTTCGCCGATGACCTGACCGTCGACCGGGACGACGTGGACGGTCTGCTCTCCGAGCTCGACGAATACGCGGTCGAGCAGGCGCTGCAGATCGCGGAGGGCGCCGACGACGCCGAGGTGACCGTCCTGACGGTGGGTCCGGAGGACGCCAAGGACGCGCTGCGCAAGGCCCTGTCGATGGGTGCCGACAAGGCGATCCACGTCGAGGACGACGACCTGCACGGCACGGACATCATCGGCACCTCGCTGGTGCTCGCCAAGGCGATCGAGAAGGCCGGGTACGACCTGGTGATCTCGGGCATGGCGTCCACCGACGGCACCGCCGGTGTGGTCCCCGCGCTGCTGGCCGAGCGTCTGGGCGTCCCGCAGGTCACGCTGCTGTCCGAGGTGTCCGTGGAGGACGGCGTGGTCAAGGGCCGCCGCGACGGCGACACGGCCTCCGAGCAGCTTCAGGCGCAGCTGCCGGCCGTCGTCTCGGTCACCGACCAGTCGGGTGAGGCGCGTTACCCCTCCTTCAAGGGCATCATGGCGGCCAAGAAGAAGCCGGTTCAGTCCTGGGACCTGTCCGACCTGGAGATCGAGGCCGATCAGGTCGGTCTCGAGGGTGCCTGGACGAAGGTCGAGGCCGCGGCCGAGCGCCCGGCGCGTACCGCGGGCACCATCGTCAAGGACGAGGGCGAGGGCGGCAAGCAGCTCGCTGAGTTCCTCGCCAGCCAGAAGTTCATCTAAGGCTCCCAGTCTCACCGCCCCTGAAGACTTCGCAATCCGCTAGGAGATCCATTCCCATGGCTGAAGTTCTCGTCTACGTCGACCACGTGGACGGTGCCGTCCGCAAGCCCACCCTGGAGCTGCTCACGCTGGCCCGCCGTATCGGCGAGCCGGTCGCCGTAGCCCTCGGCGCGGGCGCGGAGAACACCGCCGCCGCGCTCGCCGAGCACGGCGCCGTGAAGGTCCTGACGAACGACGCCCCGGAGTACGCCGACTACCTGGTCGTCCCGAAGGTGGACGCGCTGCAGGCCGCCTACGAGGCCGTCTCCCCGGCCGCGGTCCTGGTGCCGTCCTCCGCCGAGGGCAAGGAGATCGCCGCCCGTCTTGCCCTGCGCATCGGCTCGGGCATCATCACCGACGCCGTCGACCTGGAGGCCGGCGACGAGGGCCCGGTGGCGACCCAGTCGGTGTTCGCCGCCTCCTTCACCACCAAGTCCCGTGTCAGCAAGGGCGCCCCGGTCATCACCGTCAAGCCGAACTCGGCCGCGGTGCAGGCCGCCCCGGCCGCCGGTGCGGTCGAGGCGCTGACCGTGTCCTTCTCCGACAAGGCCACCGGCACCAAGGTCACCGCCCGTACGCCGCGTGAGTCGACGGGCCGTCCGGAGCTGACCGAGGCCGCGATCGTGGTCTCCGGTGGCCGCGGTGTGGGCGGCGCGGAGAACTTCGCGGTCATCGAGGCGCTCGCCGACTCCCTCGGCGCGGCCGTCGGCGCCTCGCGTGCCGCGGTGGACGCGGGCTGGTACCCGCACACCAACCAGGTCGGCCAGACTGGTAAGAGCGTGTCCCCGCAGCTGTACATCGCCTCCGGTATCTCCGGTGCGATCCAGCACCGCGCCGGTATGCAGACCTCGAAGACGATCGTCGCGATCAACAAGGACTCCGAGGCTCCGATCTTCGACCTGGTCGACTACGGCGTGGTGGGTGACCTCTTCGAGGTCGTCCCGCAGCTGACCGAGGAGATCAAGTCCCGCAAGGGCTGAGCGGCTTTACGGGCACGAGGCCCCGCTACCGCCGGTGCGGTAGCGGGGCCTCTTGTCATCCCAGGGTGAGCGACGCCTGCACGGGCAGGTGGTCGCTGGCGAACTGGCCGTTGTGCGAGAAGGTGTTCACCGAGGCCCGGTGCGCCGAAACGCCGGGTGTGGCCAGGATCCAGTCGATGCGGTCGCCGTTCGGCTTCAGCGGCCGGTAGCCGTGGAAGGTGCCGTACAGCGCGGAGTGCTCCTCTGCCGTATCCCAGGTGTCGACGAGTCCGGCGCCGAGAAGTGTGTCGTAGACGGGATTCCTGTGGGCCGCCGTGTTGAAGTCGCCCGTCACCACGACCGGCAGTGAGCGGTCGAGTCCAGCGATGCGGTCGGTGATCAGAGAGGCGGCGCGCGAGCGCGCATACTGACTGGCGTTGTCCAGGTGGGTGTTGAGGAGGTAGAACTCCCGTCCGCCCTGGCGCACGTCGCGGAAGCGGACCCAGGTGACCATGCGGATGCAGGCACCGCCCCAGGTGTTGGATCCGATTACCTCCGGGGTGTCGGAGAGCCAGAAGTGGTCGTACTCCATCGGAGTGAGCCGCAGGGTGTCGTAGAAGACGGCCACGAACTCGTCACGGCTGCCGCCCGCGCGGCCCGTGCCGATCCATGCGTGGTCCGCTCCGAGGTCGGCCGCGATGTCGCGGACCTGTTGGTAGAGGCCCTCCTGGGTCCCGAGGACGTGCGGCCGCTCTCTGTGCAGCAGTTCGCGCATCACCGGTCGTCGGACGGCCCAGCTGTTGGGTTCGGTGGTGCTCGCGAAGCGCAGGTTGAACGACATGACCTCCAGACGGCTGTCCTGCGGATCGGTGGCCGAGGCGTGCTGAAGGGACAGAGCCGTACTCGACAGCGGGAGGGTGACCGCGGCCGCCGCGACGCTCTTGAGGCCCAGGCGGCGCGTGACTCGGCTGAGGTGGGGCACGAGGGGCTCCTTGCGAGGCGGGTGCCGGACGAGCCGGGCGCACCGTAGTGTGACAGAGCCGTATCAGGCGGGCGTGAACATGGCAAAGGTGGGCGTGTCTCCCATGGAAGGCGAGGAAGGCCCGGCACGCAAGAGGGTGTTGACCGGCGCCGAGAGCCGCGGATAGCTTCGTTCTACGGATTGTTGATTCCGTGGAGCGGAAAACGGGAGGGTGTGGGATGGGCGAGGGCCAGCAGGAGCGGGTGGCGACGAGCCTTGCGGGATCCGTCAGCGAGGAGATCAGCGCCTCTCTCGCACCGGTCGACCGAGAGCTGGAGCTCCGCTATCCCGGTGACCGCGGCACGCGCCAGCCCGTCCACACGGTCTACGTCCCCGCGGACGCATTCACCGCCGGAACCATCCGCTCCTGGGGTGACCAGGCCCTCGCCTCCCTGGACGAACACGCCCCGGACGCCGAGTCGTTGGCCGCCGTCCTGGGGCTCGCCGACGAGTTGGCCGGGCCCGTCCACGACCGTGTGCGCGCGAAACTGCGGCGCGAGCCGGTGGAAGACCTGAGGGTGGACTTCGAGGACGGCTACGGCCACCGCCCGGACGCCGAGGAGGACGAGGCAGCGGCCCGCGCAGCCCGGCTGATCGCCGGGGCGTATGCGAACGGCACGGCAGCGCCGTACATGGGCATCCGGATGAAGTGCATGGAGGCGGCGGTACGGGAGCGCGGGATCCGCACGCTGGACATCTTCCTGACGGGCCTTGTGGAGGCCGGCGGTCTGCCCGACGGGCTGGTGCTGACGCTGCCCAAGGTCACCTACGCCGAGCAGGTCACCGCCATGGTGCGGCTGCTGGAGGCGTTCGAGAAGGCGCGCGGCCTCCGGCCCGGGCGGCTCGGTTTCGAGATCCAGATCGAGACCAGCCAGGCCATCCTCGCCGCCGACGGCACCGCGACGGTCGCCCGGATGATCCACGCCGCCGGGGGCCGCGCCACCGGACTGCACTACGGCACCTTCGACTACAGCGCCTGCCTCGGGGTGTCCGCGGCCTACCAGGCGAGCGACCACCCGGCCGCCGACCACGCCAAGGCGGTCATGCAGGTGGCGGCCGCCGGCACCGGCGTACGCGTCTGCGACGGCTCAACGAACGTCCTGCCGGTCGGCCCCACGGAGAAGGTCCACGAAGGCTGGCGGCTGCACTACGGGCTCACCCGGCGGGCGCTGGCCCGCGCCTACTACCAGGGCTGGGACATGCACCCCGGACACCTGCCGACCCGGTACGCCGCCGTGTTCGCCTTCTACCGCGAGGGCTTCGAACAGGCCGCGGCACGGCTCACCCGCTACGTCCATCGCACCACCGGCGACGTCATGGACGAGCCCGCGACCGCCAAGGCGCTCAGCGGCTATCTGCTGCGGGGGCTGGACTGCGGCGCGCTGGACGTCGAGGAGGTGGCGAAGACCACCGGCCTGACCCGGGCGGACCTGGAGGGCTTCGCTGCGCCCAGGCGAGGCGATCTCACGATCTCGGGGACCTGAGAGCAGCCTGCGTTCGAGGCAGGGCTCCCAGACGGGTGTCGGCACCCACGGCCTGCACGGCGGCACGGGATCCGAGCGCCCGGCCCTGCACCCGGGAAGGGCCGCGGCACGGATGCGGCCGGCGGTGGACGGCCCGCACTTCACCTACGGCGGCCGTGCGGGTGCTCCGCCCCGAGCCTTCAGCCACGTGCGGCCTCACAGGGTTCCCGGGTGCCCGGGAACCCGGCGAGCGTCATCCCTCAGTCGGCGGGCGGGAGTTCGCCGGAGCCGCGGGTGATCAGCCGGGTCGGGAGTTCGATGCGCTCAGGGGCGATCAGAGTGCCGTCGAGCTGGCGGAACAGCCGCTCGGCGGCGGTGCGGCCGAGGGCGGCGGCGTCCTGGGCGACGACCGTGACGCCGGGCTTGAGGAGGTCGGCCAGCTCGAAGTCGTCGAAGCCGACCAGGGCGACCGGGCGGTCGTGCTCGGCGAGGACACGGACGACGGTGACCGTCACACGGTTGTTGCCCGCGAAGACGGCGGTCACGGGGGAGGGACCCGACAGCATCTCCTCCGCGGCGGTGCGCACCCGATCCGGATCGGTGACGCCGAGGGACATCCAGGAGTCCTCCACGGATATGTCCGCGTCCTCCATGGCGGCGCGGTAGCCGCGCAGTCGCTCGGCCGCGGTGTGGATACGCGGCATGTCACCGATGAAACCGATGCGGCGGTGGCCGTGGGCGATGAGGTGGGCGACCCCGTTCCGGGCCCCGCCGAAGCTGTCGGACAGCACCACGTCGGCGTCGATCCGGCCGGCGGGGCGGTCCACGAACACCGTGGCGACGCCGGCCTTCATTTCCGGCTCCAGATAGCGGTGATCGTCGCCGGCCGGGATGACGACCAGTCCGTCCACGCGACGCGCGCACAGCGCAAGCGCCAGCTCCTGCTCGCGGTCCGGGTCCTCCGCGCTGGAACCGTTGATCAGCAGGGCGCCATGGGCGCGGGCGACTTCCTCGACCGCGCGGCTCAGCGGGCCGTAGAACGGGTCCGCGAGGTCCTCGAGGACCAGGCCGATGCTCGCGGTGCGGCCCTTGCGGAGCACCCGCGCACTGTCGTTGCGGCGGAAGCCCAGTGCCTCGATGGCCTCCTGGACGCGGCGTTCGGTGTCGGGGGTGACCCCGGGCTCGCCGTTGACCACGCGCGAGACCGTCTTCAGGCCGACTCCGGCTCGTGCGGCCACGTCCTTCATGGTCGGACGATTGCCGTAGCGGTTCTCGGGTCGTCGGGCGGTGTCGGGCACGATGCGCTGTCCTGTCCTGTCGTCCACGGGGGTGCGGCGGGCCCATGGGTGGTATGAGGATGTGGCGTCGAGCATAGAGCCTGGACAACGTTGTCAGATCCAGGAGACACTGTCCACCGCAATCTCCGGCCTGCGCCTTCCCTCACAGGCGCCTCCTGCCAGCGCCCGGCCGGGGGAAACCGGACCCATGGCGGCGGCCCGCCGTCCGCCGGGCCGGTACGACTGAAGCATTGGGAGATCTGACCAGGATGCACACCGACCTCGTGGCCGCACTCGACATCGGCGGCACCAAGATCGCCGGAGCGCTGGTGGACGGCCATGGCCGGATCCTGCTGCGTGCGCAGCGTGCGACGCCCGCGCAGGAGCACGGCGACACCGTCATGGGGGCCGTGGAGGAGGTCGTGGCGGAACTGGCGGTCTCGCCGTTGTGGAGCAGGGCGCAGGCCGTCGGCATCGGCAGCGCGGGTCCGGTGGACGCCTCCGCAGGAACGGTCAGTCCGGTCAACGTTCCGGGATGGCGCGGGTATCCGCTGGTGGAGCGGGTCCGGGCCGCGACGGGCGGACTGCCCGTCGAGCTGATCGGCGACGGCGTGGCCATCACGGCCGCCGAGCACTGGCAGGGCGCGGCCCGCGGCCACGACAACGCGCTGTGCATGGTGGTTTCGACGGGCGTCGGTGGAGGCCTGGTCCTGAACGGGCGCCTGCACCCCGGTCCGACCGGGAACGCGGGCCACATCGGGCACATCAGCGTCGACCTCGACGGCGATCCGTGCCCGTGCGGATCGCGGGGCTGTGTGGAGCGCATCGCGAGCGGGCCGAACATCGCCCGCCGCGCCCTGGAGGGCGGCTGGCAGCCGGGTCCGGACGGCGACGCCTCAGCGGCCGCGGTGGCGGCCGCGGCGCGTGCGGGCGACCCAGTGGCCGTGGCCTCCTTCGAGCGGGCCGCTCAGGCGCTGGCCGCGGGGATCGCCGCCACCGCGACCCTCGTGGAGATCGACATCGCGGTGATCGGCGGGGGAGTGGGCAAGGCGGGCGACGTCCTCTTCGCACCCCTGCGCAAGGCCCTGACCAATTACGCGACCCTCTCGTTCGTGCAGCGCCTGACCGTGACGCCCGCCCAGATGGGCACGGACGCGGGTCTCGTGGGCGCGGCAGCCGCGGCGCTTCGCGGCAGGGAGAACGCGGCGACGGTGGGCCTCCCGATCTGATCGCGGACGGAGACGACCGGCGCGCGGCAACGCGGAGAGCCGGGCGGGGAGCACGGGTACCGGGGCGGCGTGTACGGCTGCGCCCGGTGGACGGTGCCGCCTGCGCTTCCCGCGACGACATGGTGCGGGGCCGGTGCCGCTGCGGCTGCTGAGGTGAGTGGCGAGCGTCCCGGCAGGGGCCGCCGCATGTGCGCGAGGGGCCGGTAAGGCTCGTCCTGCCGTCGATGGCCGGCTCTGGGCCCCTCCCGCGCGAATCGGGAAGGCGCCCCCGTCGCTGGTTCATCGGGGGCGCCACGCGCGGCTCGGCGACTCGAGCTCAGCAACTCAGCTTCGCGTCCGCCCAGTCCGCATGGTCCGAGTCGATCCCGTCGCCGCCATCGGTGACGACGAGATGGACGACCCGGGCGCCCGTCACCTTCGCGGTGAGCGGCTGGGCGGCCGCCGCGTTGGTCAGCACCCCCGTCGAGGCGACCGTGGTGCCGTCCGCCGTGATCTCGAAGGCGACCGTGCCTTTGCTGCCCTTCTCGTCGTCCACGCCGACCTCCGCGGTCACCGTCTCGCACGCCCCGCCGGTGTAGTAGGCGATGTCGCTCGCGGCGTGTGCGCCGAGCCCCTTGGCGTATGTGACCCCGCCGATGGTGAGCGGATGGCCGTCACCCGCGGCACTCTCCCCGTTGCTGGTGTCGCGTTCCACCGGCCCGTACCCGTTGGTCGCCGACAACCACGGCAGATCGCTCAGATACGAGACCCCCGAGGGCGGTGGCACGACCACGGTCGCCGTCACCGGCACCACGCTGGCGACCCGCGCGCCCGTCGGCGACCGGTAGGCCGCCCTCAGCGTCAGGCCGTACGAGCCCGTCGCCGTGCCCGGGGGAGCGGTCACCTGCCACACCGTGTGCAGCGAACGTCCCGTCGGCAGCGCGCGAGCGGTCGCCCGCGAGGCCGCCGTCACCGTCCAGCCGTCGGGCCCGGTCAGCGTCACCGACACATCTCCGGCCGGTGTGCGGCCGAGGTCGGTGACCGTCGAAGTGACGGCAGCCGTCCGGCCGGATTCGACCAACGGACTTCCGTCCAGACCGAGTTCGACGGCCGGCGGATGCTGCGCCCAGTGCCGGTCCGCGGCGACGCGGACGAGGACCGTGCCGTGCGCAGGTACTGTCGCCGAGATCGTGCCGGCGGTGTTGTAACTGCGGTGCTGCCACAGATCGCGCAGCGTGTACGCGCTCGCCTCCGGTAGACCGACGGCCCCGGCGGTCGTGCTGATCCGCTGGGCGTCGCCCGTCTCGTTGAAGAGGGCCACCGCCCGGCTGCCGTCCTTCATCTCCTTGGCGACCACCCAGCGCCCGCCCTCCGAGGAGACCACCGTGCCCTGCTTGCCCAGCGGGTCCTGGTCGACGGCGATGACCTCCTTGTTGCCGAGGATCTCGAACGTCGCCGGGGAGGCCTTGCGCAGATCGGATCCGATGAGCAGCGGAGCGGCCATCACCGACCGCAGGGAGAAGTGGGTGCGGTACTCGGTGTCGGTCATACCGCCGTTGCCGACCTCCAGCATGTCCGGGTCGTTCCAGTGCCCGGGGCCCGCGTACGGCGCCAGTGGCAGGTTCTGCTTGAGGATCGACAGCATCGAGCCCCAGTTGTCGCTGATGTCGCCGGTGGTGCGCCACAGATGACCGACGTCCGAGGCCCATTCCCACGGCTTGTTCTGGCCCCATTCACCAAATGCCTCCGAGGACGCCCCGGCCTTCAGGCCGGGGAGGAATCGGACCCCTGCGGAGCAGGGCAGGAAACGGGGTTTCGCCCCCAGGGCGAAATACCGCCCACATGATCGGGTAAGGTGTGGGTGCGTTGCGAGAACCAAGCGCGCACCGTGCCGATCGAGAACCAAGACGGCACGCGCACCTCCAAGCTTTGCCGTACAAAACCGGGCTGGTTTCAACCCGGCTGGTGTTGATCGTGTAAGAGCTGCTGGTCGCTGACCCGCAGCCAACGTGAGCCAGGAATCCCCCTGCTTCAGCTGGGGGAGGATTCAAAGATGCTGTAGACGATGGGGCGGCCTGTTGTCCGTGTGGCGGCCTTGAGTGCGTCACGCATCGTGGTGTAGCGCAGTTTGGCGTCCACGCCCTGGTTGTTGCAGTTGTCGTACTTCAGGTAGTCCACGCCCCAGTCGGCGAACTGCTGCGCGTCGCTGTACTCGTGGCCGAGCGCGCCGGGGAAGCCCGCGCTGTTGCACGTCTTCGTGCCCGCGCTCGTGTAGATCCCGAGCTTCGGGCCCTTGGAGTGGACATAGTCCGCGACGGCCTTGATCCCGTTGGGGAAGCGCGCTGGGTCGGGCACGAGCTTGCCGTCCGTGTCGCGCGAGGGCAGCGCCCAGCAGTCGTCGAGGTTGACGTACTGGTACCCGGCGTCCTTGAGGCCCTTCTCGACGAACAGGTCCGCGATCCCCTTGACCATCGACTCGTTGAACTCGGCGCGGCAGTGCGTGGAGTTCCAGTTGTTGAAGCCCATGGGCGGGGTGAGGGCGAGGCCGTCGGCGAGCGCGGGCGTGACGGGGGCGGCGGCGGGTGCGGCCAGGGCCGGAGCGGCGAGCCCGGTCGTACACAACAGGACCGCGCCGAGCGCTCCGACCACTCTTCGGCGGGTTGTGCGGGTGAGAAGGTGACGCATCGTTACGTTCCTCTCTCTCGCGTTAGAGATGGGATGTCTGCATGCTCGCGTCAATCGTGTTCGCTTACGGTAGGCCGTGTTGGACTGTGGTGGAAGGGGGCCGGTAGAGCCTCGCCGATATGCGTCAGAATCCCGATGGTGGCCCTACATAGGAGCGAGATTCCGAACCTCGCGTTCGATTGTGATGTGACACTCCGGGAGAGGTGCGTGCCACAGTCACCGCTGATGGGTCTCGGCGTGCCCGGCGGTGTGGCAGGACATCGGATGTCAAGGAGGCAATCTCTTGCGCGGTGTGCGGTCGAGGCCGGCGCCGCCGCCATCGAACGGGGTGCCACCCGCGAAGTCCCGGGCCGGGCCGGACACTCGACTCCCGACGGCGCGTCAGCTCGTGCGTGACCCCTGCCCCGGCTCCGCAGTTGAACAGGGCATGAAGAAGCGCAGCATGCTCGCCATCGCCTCCCTCGCCACCGGATTCGTCGTGGCCGCCATCACTCCCTCGCCCGCCGCCGACCACGACGGGCTCGGCGACCTCAACGTGAAGGACACGTTCACCACCGTCGATCACACCATCGGCCACGACAGCCTGGCCGTGGACGAGGGCACCCTGGGCGAGAACAGCTGACGAGACCCTCGACGCGGTGCCGGTGCCTGTGGACGGCAGGGGGTGCCGGCGCCGCGGCACGCCGGTCGCCGGATGCGCCCTCATCAGCGTCGGGTTTCCGTGGCAGGGTGGAGCGGGCAAGCCACAGGGGGCCAACAGAAGAGGGGGAACCGTGATCGTCTGGATCAACGGTGCGTTCGGTGCGGGGAAGACGACCACCGCACGGGAACTGATCGAACTGATCCCGAACAGCACGCTCTTCGACCCTGAGGTCATCGGCGGAGCGCTCACGCACCTGCTGCCGGCGAAACACCTCGCCGAGGTCGGCGACTTCCAGGACCTGCCGATCTGGCGGCGGCTGGTGATCGACACGGCGGCCGCGATGCTCGCGGAACTCGGCGGTGTGCTCGTGGTTCCGATGACCCTTCTCCGCCAGGAGTACCGCGACGAGATCTTCGGTGGGCTCGCCGCCCGCCGCATCCCCGTGCGCCATATTCTCCTCGCTCCGGCTGAAACGATACTGCGGGAGCGAATAGCCGGTCGGGAGGTCCCACCGGACCTGCCCGACGGCGACATGCGGGTCCGGCAGTGGGCGTACGACCACATCGAGCCCTATCGCGCAGCCCTCGGCGCCTGGCTCACCGCCGACGCGTACCCCGTCGACACCGGCGCCCTCACCCCGCACGAGACCGCCGTGCGGATCGCCGAGGCCGTCCGTTCCGGCTCCGCGTCCGTGTGCGACATCGTGCAGACGCCCGAGCCGACCGCCGAAACCGTCGCCGCGGGCGTGCTGTTGTTCGACGAGCAGGACCGTGTGCTGCTCGTCGACCCCACCTACAAAGCCGGCTGGGAGTTCCCGGGCGGCGTCGTCGAACCCGGTGAGGCCCCCGCCCGCGCCGGCATCCGCGAGGTCGCCGAGGAGACCGGCATCACGCTGGACGAGGTCCCGCGGCTGCTGGTCGTCGACTGGGAACCCCCCATGCCGCCCGGCTACGGCGGACTGCGCCTCCTCTTCGACGGCGGCCGCCTCGACAGCGCCGAAGCCGGCCGTCTCCTGCTGCCCGGCCCTGAGCTTCGCGACTGGCGGTTCGTCACCGAGACCGAGGCGGGGGATCTGCTTCCGCCGGTGCGCTACGAGCGGCTGAGCTGGGCGCTGCGAGCACGCAAACGCGGCGCGGCGCTCTACTTGGAGGCCGGCGTCCCGGTCGGCTGAACCGCGCGCTGCCTGCCGACGGGGACGTTCGGACCGGCTCAACTGCGCTCTGCCCGCAGGCGGGACTGCCCACCGAGAAGCGGGGCGGAGACGCGAAAGGGGTGCGCCGACATCCGTGGGACGGGAGTGGACGGACCTCCGGCCCGCAGCGAAGTTCATTCGCCGCGGGCCGGAGCCATGGAGTTCGCCGCGTGGACCGGAGCCGGTCAGCTCGCCGCGTAGTTCTGCAGGAACAGCGCCTCGGTGACCGACAGACGCTCCAGCTCCTCGGGAGAGACGCTCTCGTTGACCGCGTGGATCTGCGCCTCCGGCTCGCTCAGGCCGATGAGGAGGATCTCCGCCTTCGGATACAGCGACGCGAGGGTGTTGCACAGCGGGATGGAGCCGCCCTGGCCGGCGTACTGCATCTCCTGACCCGGGTAGGCGACCGCCATCGCCTCGGCCATGGCCGTGTAGGCCGGGCTGGAGGTGTCCGCGCGGAACGGCTGCCCCTGCCCGATCTGCTCGGTCCGCACCCGTGCGCCCCACGGAGTGCGCGCCTCCACATGGGCCTGGAGCAGCTTCGTCGCCTCCACCGCGTCCACACCCGGCGGCACCCGCAGGCTGATCAGCGCCCGGGCGCTCGCCTGGACCGACGGGGTCGCGCCCACCACCGGCGGGCAGTCGATGCCGAGGACGGTCACGGCCGGACGCGCCCAGATACGGTCGGCGACCGACCCCGAGCCGATCAGCCCGACGCCCTCGAGCACCTTCGCGTCCGTGCGGAACTGCTCCTCGGCGTACTCGACGCCGGACCAGCCGGAATCCGACGCCAGCCCCTCGACCGTCGTCGACCCGTCCTCGGCCCGCAGCGAGTCCAGGACGCGGATCAGGGCGGCCAGCGCGTCAGGAGCGGCCCCGCCGAACTGGCCCGAGTGCAGATTCCCTTCGAGGGTGTCCACCTGGACCCGGACCAGGGTCATGCCACGCAGCGTCGAGGTCACCGTCGGCAGGCCGACGCGGAAGTTGCCCGTGTCGCCGATGACGATGGTGTCGGCGGTGAGCAGGTCCGGGTGCTCCTCGGCGTACCGCTCCAGACCGCCGGTGCCCTGCTCCTCGGAACCCTCGGCGATCACCTTGACGTGCACGGGCACGCCGCCGTTCGCCTTCAGGGCGCGCAGCGCGAGCAGATGCATGATGAGACCGCCCTTGCAGTCGGCGGTGCCGCGGCCGTACCAGCGGCCGTCGCGCTCCGTCAGCTCGAAGGGCGGAGTGGTCCAGCCGGCCGGGTCGAGCGGCGGCTGCACGTCGTAGTGCGCGTACAGCAGCACCGTCTTCGCGCCCTCGGGGCCGGGCAGGTAGCCGTACACCGACTGCGTGCCGTCCGGGGTGTCGAGCAGCGCCACGTCCTCGAAGCCCTCGGTGCGCAGCGCGTCGGCGATCCACCGGGCGGCGCCCTCGCTCTCGCTCTTCGGGAACTGGTCGAAGTCCGCCACCGACTTGAAGGCCACCAGTTCGGTGAGCTCTTCCTTCGCCTTGGGCATCAGCGAGGCAACGGCCTCGGCGACCGGATTCGACGACATGGGCACGCTCCTTGTAGGTGCGACGTTGTACCGATGAGTACGTCCTGTACGGGTATGCGTAGGCGCGTACTGGTGTGCAGTGCGCATACGCTGCCGATCCTCCCACAGTGGCCTGTGACGACGCCGCCGTAGGATGCGGGAGGCAGGTGCGGCAGTCGGTTGGATCGGAGGCAGTGGACCATCGTGAGCGGCGAGAACTCTTCAGCGGACGGCGTACAGCGGGTGTGGGACGTCGTCGTGGTGGGCGCGGGACCCGCGGGTGCCTCGGCCGCCTACGCGGCGGCCGTCGCGGGGCGCGGCGTGCTGATGCTGGAGAAGGCGGAGCTGCCCCGCTACAAGACGTGCGGAGGCGGCATCATCGGCCCCTCCCGCGACGCCCTGCCGCCCGGGTTCGAGCTGCCGCTGCGCGACCGCGTGCATGCGATCACCTTCTCCAACAACGCACGTTTCACCCGCACCCGCCGCTCCAAGAACATGCTGTTCGGGCTGATCAACCGCCCCGAGTTCGACCAGCAGCTCGTCGAGCACGCGATGAAGGCGGGTGCCGAACTGCGGACGGGCGTGACCGTTTCACGGGTCGAGCAGCATGGCTCGGCGGTGCCCGACCGGCGCACGGTCGCCGTTGTCCTGCAGGGCGGCGAAACGGTGCTGGCGCGCGCCGTCGTGGGTGCGGACGGCAGCGCCAGCCGCATAGGGGCCCACGTCGGAGTCAAGCTCGACCAGGTGGATCTGGGCCTGGAAGCGGAGATCCCGGTGCCGGAGACCGTGGCCGAGGACTGGAAGGGCCGGGTGCTCCTCGACTGGGGCCCGATGCCCGGAAGCTACGGCTGGGTCTTCCCGAAGGGCGACACGCTGACGGTCGGCGTGATCTCCGCGCGCGGTGAAGGCGCCGCGACCAAGCGGTACTTGGAGGACTTCATCGCCCGGCTGGGGCTCGCCGGCTTCGAACCGAGCATTTCGTCCGGGCACTTGACCCGCTGCCGCGCCGACGACTCGCCGCTGTCGCGCGGGCGGGTGCTGGTGTGCGGGGACGCGGCGGGGCTGCTGGAGCCGTGGACCCGTGAGGGCATCTCGTTCGCATTGCGGTCGGGGCGGCTCGCGGGGGAGTGGGCGGTGCGCATCGCGGAGGCCCACGACGCGGTGGACACGCGCCGGCAGGCTCTGAACTACGCGTTCGCGATCAAGGCGGGACTGGGCGTCGAGATGAGCGTCGGCAAGCGACTGCTGGCCGCGTTCGAGCGTCGTCCCGGTCTGTTCCACGCGGCTCTGACCGGGTTCCGTCCCGCCTGGAACGCGTTCAAGGACATCACTCAGGGGGCCACGTCGCTGGCCGAGATCGTCCGCAGCCGCCCGATCGCCCAGCGCGCGCTGACCGTACTGGACCCTCGGCCCGCGGGCGAGAGCGCCGGCTCCTGACCCCGGTGCGGGTCAGCTCTTGACCGTGATGTGGAAGACAGGGTGGTCCGGGGCGATGCGGCGCAGGTCCGCGTCCGGGGAGTCGGGCCCTACGCCCTTGAAGAAGACGCCGACCTCGGCCTTCCAGCGCTTGAGGTAGGCGCGCAGGAGCGGAACCTTGTCGTCGTCGGCGACTTCGGTCGCGGTGAACGCCTCCACGTTCTTCCCGAGGTGCAGTTCGCCGCCGCCGGCCGCGCGCATGTTGTGGGTCCACTGGACGTGACCGCGGGGGGCGAGCAGGTACTGCCGGCCGTCCACGGTCAGCAGGTTCACGGGAGTGGTGCGCCACTCACCGCTCTTGCGCCCGCGGACCGCGAGGACGCGGGACCCCCAGATGCTGATGCCGCGGCGGGTCAGCCAGGCCACCGCATTGTTGAAAACGTTGACGGTGAACCAGCCGGGCTTCTGCACGTGCGTGGACATGGCCGCATCCTCCTGGACGGAAAAGTGTGAGCAGTGCTCTCGCTTGGATGAGTATGGGTGCGATCGGCGCTCCAATGCAAGAGCGGTGCTCTCGTTGGTGTGCGGTGCTCTCGTTTTTGGGCGTCGCTTTACTTGGAGAGCGGTGCTCTGTCTGGCGGGACGCTCCCGGAGCGGCGTTGGCGGGTGCGCGGCGGGTGCGTGCGCGGCGGATCTGTGGTGGGTGCGGCGGCGAGTTCCTGCCTGCGGGGCCGTAGTCGAAGCGCACCGCATGATGTCCGGATCGGCACAGAGCACCGCTCTCGTTTGTGTGCACTGCTCCGCATCCGTGCAACACTGCCTGTATGAGCACTGCACAAGGGGCTCGCGCCCGTGCCCGGATCGAAGTCACCGCCGCCATCAAAGAAGAGGCGCGCCGACAGCTCGCCTCGGAAGGCGCCTCCAGACTGTCGCTGCGCGCGGTCGCCCGAGAACTCGGCATGGTCTCCTCCGCGCTCTACCGCTACTTCCCGAGCCGCGACGACCTGCTCACTGCCCTCATCATCGACGCCTACGACTCCCTGGGTGAGACCGCGGAGGCCGCCGACGCCAAGGCAGGCGATATCGCCCCCGCGCAGCGCTGGGTCACCGTGTGCGAGGCGGTGCGGGGCTGGGCGCTCGCGAATCCGCATGAGTACGCGCTCATCTACGGCTCGCCCGTGCCCGGTTACGCCGCGCCCGAGACGACCATCCCGCCCGCCTCCCGGGTCGGCCTCCTGCTCCTCGGCATCGTGCGTGACGCGTATCGGCAGCGCGGTGTGGCGCGCCCGCGGGTGCCCGCCGAACTCGAGCCCGAGGCCCGCCGTATGACCGCCGAGCTGGCGCCCGACCTCCCGCCGGAGGTCGTCACGGCCATGGTGGCCGCCTGGGCGCAGCTGTACGGGCTGGTCGGGTTCGAGTTGTTCGGGCAGTTCCACAACGTGGTGGAGGACCGGGGCGCGTTCTTCCGGCACGCGGTGGCTCAACTCGCCCATGGGGTGGGCCTGGTGTTCCCCTAAGAGTCATCCCGTGATGGGATGCCGTGCGACCAGTTCCTGTTCGGGTGCGCTGCCTGTGGGCGGTGCGTTCCCTAATAAGGCGGCTGTTTCGACGTGGGCCTTGTGCCGCTTGTGTGCGGGTCGGGTCTCATTCGGGGTGGGCCGGTACCGGTCGGTGGTGTTTTGCCGAGCAGAGGCCCGCTGCCCCGGAAGTCCGGGGGTGTGGGCTGCCGCGTGGGTGCGGCCCCTGCGGGGGCGGGCACCGCGCTGCGGTTGACTCGACAGGGCTTCTTGCAGC
>NZ_JBSFJX010000029.1:0-77907 GCF_053598275.1 Streptomyces sp. NPDC001156
GGGCAGTCGCGGCAGCACCGGACCATCCTGATGCCGGCTGGAGCTGGCCGGCAATCACCGAACGAGGCCCCGTCGGCACCGCCGACCGGGAGGGACCCACGACAGTGCCCACAGGCGGCCTGACCAGCACGGATGAGATTACTGGCACCTACAGCGCGGCCCTGGCAGAGCGTCGACCGCTCGGCCTGGCGGCAAAGGCGTTGGCGGCTGTCGCCCGCCTGCACCGTCGGTACGCCTCCTGGTGGATCATGGCAGGGTGGGCGTCGTGACGACCCGGGACGAACTGATGAGCACGCTGTCGGGCCTGCGGCGGGCGCGGATCGGCGCGCATCGCGCGCCGCACAAGCCGTTGCTGGTGCTGTGGCTGCTGGGCCGGTTCGTCACCTCGGGGAGTACCGCGGTCACCTACGACGAAGCCGAGGGCCCCGTCAGCTGGCTGATCAACGACTTCGGTCCGGCGATGACCAACCCGTCACAGGCCAAGCAGCGTGCCGCGATGCCGGTGCAGCTTGTCCCGGCGCTGTGGCTGCGGTCTGGCTAGCAGTCTGCGGTCCCTGGAGGTACAACCCACTGGGTCGGCTGTCCGGTGATCGATGCAATCATGTCGAAGTCGCCGTCGTAGTGGAGCACGGTCGCCCGGTGGCGTTCGGCGGTGGCGGCGAGGAGGACATCCGCCATGGACAGGGCGCGGTGGAAACCGCGCTCAAGGGCGATGCCCTGAACTTCGAGCACGCGGTCGAACACCTCCTCGCCGCAGTGCAGGAAGTTGAAGCCACGGAGCAGGAAGCGGATGCGGGCCATGTCCGGCTTGTTCCGAGCGCTGTAGACCATCTCCCACTCCACCGCCGCGCAGGTTGCCAGGACGCCCCGGTCGCTGAGGTCGTCCAGGACGCGGCCAACGGAGGGCTGGCCCCAACGCGCGAGCGCCGACTTGTCAGCGAGATAGTCGGTCACGCAGCGTCCTGCGCAGAGCGCTGGAGGGTGCCGTCGGCGTTGCGGGGACCGGTGCTCTCGACGATCTCGCTGAGGTCGAGCTCGCCGCTCTTTACGGCATCCGCGAACTCCTGTCGCATGTGACGCTTGACCGCGTCTTCCATGGCCATGCGCACGGCCTTCGCTTTGGTCTTGGTGCCGTAAATGCGCATGGCCTCGGCGACCATCTCGTCATCGAGGTCGATCACAGTTCGTGCCATGGCGGGACTCCTTCCGTCAGCCAGCCTCCCACCAAACGATACCGCATGTACGGCCAGATAGATATCGTTTTTTCGTGCACGCGGACCACGAACTGGTCAGCAGCTCCGGCGCATCCACGTTCGAGGATCCATGTTCCAAGCCGGACTCAGCCCCAGGGCACTGCCACGTCGGTCGTGTCGGCGAAGTCGAAGCGGGTGATCTGTTCCGGATCGGTGGCCGGTTCAGGCAGTGCGCGAAGTTGCGCCGCGGGCGCTCCCCCGCCGCCTCCGACCGTGACAGGAGATCACTGATCACGCATCCGAACAGGCCGGATGATTATTCGGCACCCGCAAGGTCGATCAGCGCACCGGGACCGGGGGAGGGCCGGCCGTGAGGGCCTTCGGCGCTCGGAGGCAGTTGTGTGGTGGGCGGTGCGGCCCACCGCATCCGGGACGGGTCCGCAACGGCGTCGGGCGGTTTCTCGGCGGGGGCCTTCCACGCGGCGCGCAGCAGGACCTGCCTCGTTGATCTGCCTCCGGCAGGAGCATGCCCGGTACTGCCGCCTGGGGCAGGGCAACGTCGGGCAGATCGAGGAAGCGTGGCAGGTTCTGGGCGAGGGCCGGGGTTCGCCTGCTCCACGCCGGGCGGGGTGGGCAGGCCGGCGTCGGTGTCGAGGAGTTGGCCGGTGTGGCGGTCTTGGGGATGACCGGGTCGGGCTGCCTGGTGGGTGTTGTGTTGGTGCGTCTTACGGGGCGGCTTCTTCCAGGTCGGTTGCGGAATCGGCGGTGGCGAGCAGGGCGTGGACTTGGGCCAGGTCGGGGAGTGAGGGGCTTGCTCCGGGGCGGGTGGTGGCCAGGGCTCCGGCGGCCATGGCGTGTTGGAGGGCGGTGTCGGTGTCCAGGCCGGCGGCGAGGGCTGCGCCGAGTGCGCCGGTGAAGGCGTCGCCGGCTGCGGTGGTGTCGACGGGGGTGACAGGGAAGGCGGGGTGGTGCCGGACTGTGTGTGCGGTGACCGAGACGGCCCCGGCCCCGCCGAGGGTGATCAGCGCGTGCCGTACGCCCCGGTCGAGGAACCAGTGGGCGGCTTGTTCGGCGGTGTGGGGGCCGTCCACGGTGATGCCGGTCAGGGCGGTGGCCTCGCTCTCGTTGGGGGTGACGATGTCCACGTGTGCCCAGATGTCGTCGGGCAGTGGCTGTGCGGGGGCCGGGTCGAGGACGACGGTGTACCCGGCGTCGGTCCCTGCCTGGGCGGCGTGGCGGGTGACCTCGGCGGGGACCTCCAGTTGGAGGAGCATGACGCGCGTGTGGTTGCGGGTTTTGGCGATGCTGGCGTCGACCATGTCGGGTGTGAGGGCGGCGTTGGCCAGTGGCGTGATGACGATGTCGTTCTCACCGGAGGCGTCGACGCGGATGTGGGCGATGCCGGTGCGGCCCTCGACCGTACGGATCTCGGAGGTCTGTACCCCGTGTGCGCGCAGGCCCTCCAGCGCGAGGTCGCGGAAGAGGTCCTGTCCGACGCAGCCGACCATCCAGGTGGGTGCGCCCGCCCGGGCGGCGGCGACCGCCTGGTTGGCCCCCTTGCCGCCGAGGACGAGGGTGACGTCGTCCCCCAGCACCGTTTCGCCGGGTTGGGGCAGCCGCCGACTGAACGCGGTGACGTCCGCGGTGATGCTGCCGACGACGAGAACACCGGTCCGGGGCATCGCGGTCCTCCTGCTGTTGTGGGCATGAGCGGGGGCACGGCCACATGGCTGTGCCCTGCGCAGCTGTGCTGGTGTTGTTGTGTGCCCGATCCCGGCCGGGTGCCGGGACCGGGCTGGTGCCGCGGCGCCCGGGTGGAGCGTGGGCGGCGGGCTGGTTCGGGCCCGGCGTTCCACGACGGCAACGCCGGTACGGGGCTGCTTTGTTGGTGGTTGCGGGCTATGCTCCGCCGACGGCGAACCGTCGGGTGATGGGCCGTTCCAGCGCGCTGATGGCCGTGTAGAAGAGCACGGACACGACCACGATCACGACGGATTCCGTCCACAGTGCATCGAAACGCGATCCTGCGTAGTCCTGGACGATCATCGAGCCGATGCCCTGCCCTGTTGCCAGCCATTCGGCCAGGGTCGCCCCGGCGAGCGCGCCGGGGACGGCGGTGCGGGCGGAGGCGAAGAAGGCCGGGAGGGCGTAGAGGATGCGTACCTTGCGGGTGGCCAGGGCGTTTGACCCGCCCAGCGAGCGGACGACGTCGGTGGCCAGGGCGGGGGCGGAGCGCAGCCCGACGACGACGTTGATGAGGGTGGGGAAGAACGTCACGATCGAGACGATGACGGTTACCCCGGTCAGTCCCCGTCCGAAGACGAGCGCCAGCAGGGGTGTCATCGCGACCAGCGGTACGGATCGCAGCGCGATCGCGACCGGCATGACGGCGCGTTCGAAGGTTTTGGAGGTGACGATGAGGACAGCGGTGAGCGACGCCGCCAGGGTCCCGAACGCATATCCCGCTCCGGCGTCGGTCAGGGTGATCTTCAGTCCGCTCCACAGCGTCGACCGGTTCTGGGGCGCCTCGGGGCTGGAGGTGATGAACCGCAGTACGTCCAGGGGCGTCTTGGCGAAGTAGGCGTTGAGGTCGAATGCCGCGATCAGCGCGTACCAGCAGGCGATCACGATGGCGATGGATCCGGCGACGCCGAGGACCGGGATCGTCACCGCGGCCCACATCCGGCGAGGGGGCGGGGGCGGTTGGGAGACGGTCACGAGGGTGACGTCGTGGGCGGCCCACGGTGTCACAAGGCGCCCGATGACTCCGAAGACGAGGTATGCGAGACCGGCGAGGGCTGACATGACCAGTGCCACGGCCCAGGTCCGCGGCACCTGGAAGGAGGACTGGGCCTGGACGAGCATGACGCCCAGGCCTTGGCTTGCCCCGAGGTACTCACCGATGATCGCGCCGAGCAGGGAAGCGGGCGCCGCGATCCTGAGTGCTCCGAACAGGCTCGGCAGCATGGCGAAGAAGCGGATCTTGAACATCGCCTGCCACTGGCTGCCGCCCAGGGACCGCACGACCTGGAGTGAGGCGGGGTCGGCGGAACGCAGTCCGAGGACCACCGCGATCAAGGTGGTGAAGAATACCGACAGCGCGGCCAGTGTCTGCTTGGGCGCGTCGCCCGGGAGCACGACGACCAGGATCGGGGCGATGGCGACCAGCGGGACGCAGAAACTGGCCACCGCGATCCGCAGCAGCAGACGCTCGACCCAGGGCACCTGGACGAACACGACGCCCAGCGCGAGTGCGGCACCGTTGCCGGCCAGGAACCCGACGCCGGCGACCGACAGCGTCGAGGAGACGTTGGGACCGTAGACCGGCAGGTCGTCCAGGAAGGCGTGGATGACCGCCAACGGTGTGGGCACCACCCGCAGGCCGGTGAAGAAGAGGGCCACCAGCGTCCACAGCGTCACGATCACGACGGCGGGCGCCAGCCGCAGCAGCGCGGACCTGAGCCCTGCCACCGTCACGGGTTGGGAAGTCGCACTCATCGCGGCTCCCGCGTGGACTCGCCGTACAGGCCGGCCGAGAGGTGATCGCACAGCTCGTGGAAGCGCGGCGAGCGCATGATGTCCGCAGTGCGCGGGCGCTCGAGTTCGATGTCGAGGACCTCGACGACGCGACCGGGCCGGGCGGCCATCAGCACGATGCGGTCGGCGAGGAAGACGGCCTCGTTGATGGAGTGGGTGACCAGCAGCGTGGTGATGGCCCGCTCCTGCCAGATACGCTGAAGCTCCAGGTTGAGCCTGTGCCGGGTGACCTCGTCGAGGGCACCGAACGGCTCGTCGAGCATGAGGACGTCGGGTTCGAGGGCCAAGGCCCGTGCCAGTGCGACGCGCTGGCGCATCCCGCCGGACAGTTGAGCGGGGCGGGCCTTCTCGAAGCCCTTCAGGCCGACGAGGGAGACCAGGTCGGCGATGGCCGCCTTGTCGGTGGGCCGGCCCGCGACCTCGTAGGCCATGGCGATGTTCGCGCTCACGGT
This sequence comes from Streptomyces sp. NPDC001156, assembly GCF_053598275.1. Taxonomy (NCBI): domain Bacteria; kingdom Bacillati; phylum Actinomycetota; class Actinomycetes; order Kitasatosporales; family Streptomycetaceae; genus Streptomyces; species Streptomyces sp. NPDC001156. The sequence continues at coordinate 5,183 of NZ_JBSFJX010000029.1, forward strand.
GCGCCAGGGCAGCAGGGCGGCGTCCTGGAAGGCGACCCCGATGCGGTGCTGTCTGCGCACCGCGTCCGGAGCGCTGCCGTCCAGGGTTGCGGTGCCGCTGGTGGGGGCATCAAGCCCGGCGAATATCTTGAGCAGGGTCGACTTCCCGCACCCCGAGGGCCCAAGGAGTGCGGTGAACTCGCCGTGCCTGGTGGCGAGGTCGACGCCTGAGAGGGCGACGACCTCGCCCTGCTTGGTGGCGAACGTGCGGCCCAGGCCCTCGGCCACGAGGCCGCGCCGGGTGCCGGTGGCGTCCTGGCTCGGGACGGCGGTGGTCATGCCTGCCACTTTCCGGAGGCGAGCAGCTCCTTGATGCGGTCGAGGTACTGGTGATCGCGGTTGGGCAGCTCGTTCTCGACGTGTGAGTGGGTGGTCCAGAAGTCCTCCACCGTGCGGCCCATCTCCTGGCCCCGCCGTGTGTGGACGTCCAGGGCCCAGTCGGGGAAGTCGGGGCGCTTGCCCGCGTTGACGTCGTGAACGGTGAGGTTGGCCAGCTCGTCGGTGGTGCGGTCCTTGGTGCGTGTGGTGAGGAAGCGGACGGCGTGGACGGCGAAGAGCCATCGGTCGCCGAAGCTGCGGTCCAGGCGCTGGTGCATCTGATACAGCGAGTTGATCACGATCGGCTCCTGGAAGCTGCCGTCGCCGGTGTCCTCGCAGCTGATCACCGACAACCGCATCCACAGGTGCTCTTCGAGCTCGGCACTGGTCTCGTACATCTCCCGCGCGACGAGCAGCGCGTTGTCGAGCAGCCCGCGCCGGATCGACTTCTGCAGCGCGGCGATCAGTTCATCGGCCGGGAACCCGTGCACGCTGGTGACGCGGGTCCACGGGTCTTTCGAGTGGTGAGCAGGCATGACTCGGCTTTCGTCGATGTGAGGAGGCGCAGGGCGAGCGCGGCGTCAGTGCACCGGCTTGGCGTCCGCGATGAGCGAGGTGTCGAAAAGCTGGTCCGCGGTGATGCGGGTGCCCAGCAGGTTCAGGGTGGCGATATTGGCCTTCACGGTGGCATCGCTGAGCGAGAGCAGGCCGCCTCGCTTCGTCTCCTCGCTCTGAACCAGGTCGAGGTAGGTCTTGGCGCCGAGTTTTTGCTGCTCAAGGTCGAGGTGCTGGTTCTTGCCGTACTTGTCCACGATGAGTTGTGTGGCGGCGTCGGTGTTGTCCAGAGCCTTGCGCCAGCCCTGGGCAAGAGCGGAGATGATCTTGACGACGGCGGCCCTCTTGCCGGGGTCGGCCAGGGTCTTGTCGCTCACCACGAGGGCGTCCGCGACGACGTTGTAGCCGTAGTCGCTCAACGGGAAGACCTTGGTCTTCACGCCCTGGGAGGCCAGCGTGATCGGCTGGTTGTTGAGGAACGACGTGAAGGCGTCACACTGGCCCGTCACCAGCGGTGACGGGTCGAAGTCCGCAGTGACGAACTTGACCTTGGCCAAATCGATCTTGTTGGCCTCCAGGACCGTCTTCATCGTCTCCAGGCCGCTGTTCTGAATGCACAGCCGCTTGCCCTCAAGATCCTTGAGGGTGTTGACGGGAGCCTTGGCAAGCGACATGACGCTGGTCGGGTTGGTCTGCAGGGTGGCTGCCACGACCTTGAGCGGCGCCCCCGCGAGGATCGCCTTGGCCGCAATGTCGGCCGAGGTGAGACCCACCAGGGCCTTGCCGCTCACGACCAGCGGCTCCACCGTGACGCTCGGCCCGCCCGGCACGACCGCGACGTTGACTCCCTTGGCCTTGAAGTAGCCGGAATCCAGAGCCGTGTACGGCCCCATGTTCTCGACGTTGGCAATCCACCCCAGTTGCAGCGTCGCATCCTTGGAGCCGGCGGCGGCGGACGAGCCGCCCCCGCAACCGGACACGAGGCCGATGGAGGCGACGGCAACCACCGAGGCGAGAACACGGATACACCGCGTACGGGCGTGACGGGACAGACGACGTGAAAGCATGATATGTCCTCATGGCGGCAAGTCGGCGTCGTTGAGACGCCGGTGATGACGAATCCATGCCGACCCCACTGCCGTCCGATCACGGACGGGCGCATGAGCGCAGCAGTGACGTCGAGCGCGGCACACCGAAACCTGAAGAAACAGGCCCGAAAAGGTGTGCTAAAACCGCCTCGAACACCAAGTCGGCACGAGGACGGTGCGGCTGCTGATTCAGATCAGACCCGCGGGCGCGCGTGAGTTGGAACGCCGCCACGTTTCACCGAGGAGCCAAGGGCTGACGCTAAGCATCGCAGGCCTCCTCGATTCATCGCTCCGCGACAGCGCCCCACGCGCTGCCGGGGGAAACAGTAAGCATTCCCGCAGGCTGCGCGCCATCCCCTCCACCCACCAATTTAGAGAAATGCACAGCGCTTGCCCGGCGGGGACGAACCTCGGCGACGCCATCGTTGCCGAGACCGTAGTCAGGTCTCAACATTCCGGGCATTGCGGCCCGGAAGGTCCGTCACATCACCAAAGCGTCAGGGCTTCGGCTTAAGTACGGTCTCTCGTTTCTGTCCGCAGCCGGTGCGGCACGGTTGCGCCACCTGCCCGCCCCGTCCCCGCGCCGGTGGCGGGGGCGGGTGGTGCGGGTCTTCCGGTCGGCTCCACGAGGCTTCGGCGCTGACGCGCCCCGGTCTGCGGCCACTGCGATACCAGTTGCTGCCCTCGCGGCAAGAGCGGCGAGGTTGCGTGCTGCCCCTCGCGCGGGCGCGGCACGCATGGTGGGCCGACCATGAACCAGCGACACGCCACCCCGAGGCCGCCGACCGCGCGCCTGCCACCGGGCGACGAGTCCTCCGCGCACCGCCTGGCCATCAACGGCAGGCTCACCAGTTGGATTAGCGAACCGTAGTGAACCTGTGGCAGAGTGCTACGCGCACGCCCGGCGCCCAGGCGACGTCGGGCACCCTCCTCGGTCGGGTCTTGCCTTCCGGTCGACCAGCGTCCGGAGGGACGTGCCCCGCGGGCTGGCGGCTCCTGTCGTTCAGCACCAGGGCACGAAGGCGATTGGCTCCCAAGGCTGAGCAACGCTCAGGCTCGCTAAGCCAATCAGAGACGCTCGAGCACCTGCGCCGCTCCGCGCTCGGCTTCCGGAACCTCACCAACTACATCGCCCGATCACTACTCGAAGCCGGCGGCTTCAGGCCGCGGCTACACCCTGGATCTCTTTTCCTCGAGCTGAGCTTCAGGGCAGGCCAACGTGGTGTTGTCCGGGGTGTACTGCAGAGTGAGTTGGCAGGCGCCCGTCGGGGACTTGCCACGCGCCTTTGCCGGGCATCCCGCTGATCGGCATGGCGCTGTCCGCTGTGGAGGCGGCGCTGACCCGGTACGTCGAAGATCACGGCACCGGTTTGGTCATCGGCTGCGGCGCAGACCTGGGACCGGATGGGCTCAACATGTACCTGCGGGCCGCCAGAGCCGGGGACGCCGTGGTCAGCGAGGCCCGGTTGTGCGCACCCGACTGGGACGAGACGGCGGATGCCACACGATGGCTTGACCGCCTCAGGCGCAAGCACCACCACCGAACAACGGCGCACTGCGCGCGCTGTTCCGCGATGGCCCCAAGGCGACCCGTGCCGGATCACCGCGCCTTCGGCCTACGGCCCCGAATCCAGCTGTGGGTGATTCTTTACGGATCGCGTGCCGCACAAGGGCTTGTCTGTAGTTCCTCTGGAGTGATGTCTTCTCCTCCACATGAACGTCAGGGTCGTGCTCTGGGTGCTGCCCGCACGGTGCCCTCACCGTGCGCACCCAGCCGGGCCGGCCCAAGGGCGGGGTTGCCGACCGCGGGGAGGTGGACGTGGACACGGGTGAACGCCCGGGCCGATCCGGGGACTTCAGACAGCCCGGGCCGGGGGAGACTGGGGGGCGTGCCTGTACTGTTTTCGCCGCCTGCCGTCGCCCCCGTCACGCTGCTGGTGCCGCCGGTCCTGGAGAGCTGGGATGCGGCCGGCCATCCAAGCCGGCAGCGCCTTAGCGCCTATCTGGACTCCGTCGCGGCCCTGGCCCCTCAGGCCGTCGCCGAGGACGGTGCCCCGTTGGCGCTGGTGCTGGATGTCGGCCTGTCCCGCGAGGTGGCGCTGACCCGCGGCGGCCGAGACCTGGACAACTACCTGTTCCCGCTGGCCCGCCGATTCGGGGCCGCCCGCTTCCCTCGAGGAGGCGCACGATCTGTCGCGCCTGTTGGTGGCAGTCGCCCAGGCCGGCGGGCTGATGTCCCGCGAGGCGGCGCGGCTGGCGCGGGAGATCGCCGCCCGCATCCCCTCCAAGGACTGACCGCATGCCCGGATGAACCTAGACAGGGGGCCGCACCCGAGGTTCGGGTGCGGCCCTGACGCGTTCCGATGCTTCAACCTTTCCCCGCCACTTTCAGGAAGGCATAAAGCCGTCGCGATGCGCAGGGATGCCCGTACGGGTGAAGGTAGAGACCGGCTGCCAACGGGGCACCGCCCCCGGGGCGACGAGGTCAGCCCTCTGACCCTTCGGGGTGTGACGATTCTCTGTGGCCGGGGCTGGGGTGTGCGGCCGCGAGTGCCGTTGCGGGGCGCGACGACAGCGTCGACCAGGCCGGTGACCAGTGCGAGTACCTGTCCAGCAGGCGTGTCACCGGCCATGTCCGTCACTAAGCGGCGAGGCGAAGCGCGGCGTGGTTCGAACTCTGGTGGCTGGGGGAGTGTGTGGCTGGCGGGGTGTGCCCGGGCCGTGGCTGGGGGGAGCTGGCGTCGGCGGTGTGGGTACCGATCCAGTAGCCGACCAGCAGGCCGATCACGACCAGGACCTTGTGCCGGTTCGCTTTCCACCAGGTGGGCTGGGGCGGTTCGGTCAGTACGCCTATGACGGCGGGAGCCTTTGCCACGACGACTTCTCCTTCTGCTCGGGTGAGGTGGTGCCGGCGGCCGGGTGGCCTGCGCCACAACCGGGACCTGGGCAGGCCGGTGGGGCTTGGGCTGCGGAGCAGGAAGCCCGGAGACGGGAGGGGTTGGCGATTGCTCGCTGTGGAGTGTGTATGAGTGTGATTTAGCTAGATCGTGTGATGGTCGGCTCGCAGGGCTTGTTGTGCCCTGGGTGGGGCGGGCTAGGGTCGTTGTGCGATTTGGGAAGCCGGGTGCGGTGCCGGCGTGCGGGGCCCCTGCTCCACCAGAGAGATGGTTCAGGGCCTCCCCGTCGCCTCTGGCCGCATACATATGGCCAGGTCGTGAGGGACTCCGCCCTTGCGGGACCGGACCACGGACAGGATCCGTGTCGCCAACCGAAAGCGAAAAGCGGACGACCAGTACGCCCAAGACCGTTCGGGGCGTGCCAGTGCACGGGCTCACTCCCGCTCACTGTCCAGGAACGGTCTGTTGCTTGGTGTCGGTGTGCGTCACGCGGGGAGCGACCGAGGGCTGTTGGGGGAGTACTGGGCTGGTTTCGCCGTGATCCGCCGGTGGTGGATTTCGGGCTCTTGTGTCGCTTTCGCTTACGTGAGTGCCTGACCTGGCCTGCCAGCGGCTGCGGCCCTCAGCGCGCCGCGAAGGTCACGCATGTGTCGGGGACGGCGCCGAGTGGATCGATGCCGTCGTTGCGACCCGCTGCCCGGACGCGGTGCGCTGCATGGACCCGTTCCACGTTGTGAAGTGGGCAACCGATGCTCTCGACGTCGTCCGCCGATCGGTCCGGCCAGGGCCTTGACCTGCTGGTTGATGCAGATGCTGCGGCGCTGGCGGGTCTGGGGCCGGGGTGCGTGTGCGAGTGGTGACCGGTGTCCCATGGCGATCCTCCTGTGCTGGTGGGTGGGTGGCGGGCGGCGTGGGGCGGTCCGCCACCGGGCGGGTGAATTGCGGTGGGGGGTGGGTGCGTTACGCGGGTTCAGGTGGTGCGGGTGGCGGTGGCGCGGACGTGCGCGTAGACGGTGAGGAAGAGCTCGAGGTCGCTGGCCTCGTTCGCAGTGGCGCGTGTGGAGGCGAGGCGGGCGCGGGTGTCGTGGTGGGCCTGGCGCAGGTATCCGCTGCGGTCCAGGTGGTGCCACAGGAGCCGGAAGGCCTGCTGGTGGTCGTACAGGCTGGTCTCGTACGCGCCGTGTGAGACGCGGCGCGCCTGTTCCAGCAGGGCGCGGAAGTTCTCGTCGTTGCTGCGGTTGAGCAGTGCGGCCAGGTGCCGGTAGTAGACGGTGAGCTCGGGCTCGCCCAACTCGGTCAAGCGGTGCTTCTTTCTGTCACTGGGTGATGGTGGTGGGGTGTCGGGTGGGGGGTGCTGTGCGGTCAGCCGGCCTTGGCCCACTTCTGGCAGCCGGTCGTCTTGAAGACCTCGCCCTTGCGGACGGTCACCCGGCCGCTTCCCTGGAGGTTGTTGTTGGCGATGATCGAGTCGAAGTCGCCGGTGGAGTTCTTGGCCCGCTCCCAGTAGCACAGGACCGAGTTGTCCGGGCCGGCGGTGCGGTAGGTGCCGGCCTGCATGTCGGTGCCGACCAGGTACTCGCCGTCCCCGGCGACGGTGGTGGCGGGGCCCTTGGGTTTGGGCGGCTTGGCGGTGACCGTCTTGGTGGCGGTCACCGTGGGGGCCGGGGCGGCGGCCGTCTTGGCAGTGGCCGTGGCGGTCACCGTCGCGGCCGGGGCGGCAGCTGCGTTGCCATCGGCCTCGGCGCCTCCGCCGCCTGCTGCGGCGCCGAGGCACAGGGCGACGACCCCGACCGCGCCGTGGGTGAGCCAGGCCTTGCGCCGCGAGGGCTTCGCCAGCGGTTGCGGCGCCGGGGCGTAGGTGGTCGGGTGCTGCGCCGCCCAGTTAGGGGTGGCCGGGTTCGGCGGATACGGGGGCGTGGCAGGGCTCATGACGGTTCCTTGGTGGAGTGGCGCAGGATGCGCGAAGGGCGAGGCGGGCGTAGGAGCGCGCTGCAGCCGGCGGCAGGGTGGGGCCTGACGCGAGGCATGGCGAAGGTGTGCACAGGCTCTGCCCTGTCAGGGGCGGAGCCGTGCTGTTGCCAGGAGCGTAGCCCCATGAAGCCAAACTTTGGAAGTCTCTGGAAGACATTGGAATGGGTTGGAGTTTGGGTTATGCTGCCGCCATGCCCGAGTCACTCGAAGCACTCGAACAGCGGATGGCGGACCTGCGTGCCGCCCTCCGCGAAGCAACGCGCGCGGGGGACAAGGGCGCTGCGTTGAAGGCCCGACGTGAACTGCGCGCCATCGAGCAGGCGTGGAACGAGGCCCTGGATGCGGAAGCCGGCACTGCTGTCGCGGAGCCGGTCGAAAGCGCGGGCCGGCAGCGGGCGGAAGTTCCCTCCGTCGGGGCGAGGCCTTCCCGGGCCGGCGGCGCCGTGATTCCGGTGCGCGAGCAGGTGCATCAGGCGCTCACCGTCCTGGGTGCCAACGCCGCCCCTAAGTTGATTTCGGCCGCGCACGAGGCTTTTTTCGCCGACGCGATCGTCACCACCCGGCTGGCGTCGCTGCGGCGCGATGAGGAGCGTTCCTTTGCCGCGCAGGCCTATGCGCGCCCCTATTACATTTGCGCGGCCCTCACCCACGACCGGCTGGCTCCGGCCAGAGGGCTCCTGGCCGTTTCCACCTGGCCGTTGGAGCAGCGCATCGTCGGGCCGCTCGGTCCGCGTACGGACTTCCTCACCCAGGCCATCAGGGTCGCCGAGCAGATCCAGCGGATCCAGGCGACCGGTGAGCAGCCCTCGGACGCCGCCTGGCGGCTGCTGCACCGCTTCGCGCAGAACGTGCCCGGAGCGCACGAGGGTTTCGGCGCCCCCGACCCGGGGCGGGTCATCCGCGCCGCCACTGCGGAACTCGAGGTGCACGCCGCCGAGGACGCCGGCCAGCGGCGTGCCGCGGCCGAGCGTGCCCGTGCGCTGACGGACGTGCAGAAGCTTTTCGGTGCACCCTCGCTCGGACTTGCCGGTGCCGCCGACCCCACGGGAACCGACGGCACCTAAGTCGCGCCCCACCCCGGTTCCCCTCTGCTCGCCCACCCGCCCGCCCAGGAAGAAGCCATGGCGCCGCCGCCCAGTTCCGAAGACAGGCTCTCGTGCCTGCGCGGACCGATCGCCCCGCAGGCGTACACCGCGCGGAAGATCACCGCGTTGACTGCCAACCCCGGCTGCGCTCGCCGCGCCGTGCTTGACGCCGCCGGCGTGGACAAGGACGTGCTCGCCGCCCGCGTCGGCTTCAGCGCCCGCTTCGGGCAGTCCCCGTTCGCGATATCCCGGGGCAATGCCTTCGAGGACCTGGTCAAGGCGGACGGCTACGCCGCGATGTTCACCCTGCTGCGCGCGGAGCTCGACATACCGGTACGCGAAGCCGGGGTGGCCGACCTGAACACGGTCGGTACCAACACCGATCTCAAGCTCCGCGCCGCCGAGACCCGCCACTTGCTGCGCCGTGTCGCCCAGGGCAGCGACGAGCGCCTGATCCTGGACCATCCCGTCCTCACGCTCCAGGTCGCAGGCCAGACCGCCTACCTCGAGCCCGACGCCATCACCCACCGTATCGGCGGCAGGTTCTACATCGCCGAGATCAAGTCGTTCGCCGCGATCGACGGCCAGGCCGACCCGGGCAAGGTCGCCGAGGCGGCCAAGCAGGCCGCGGTGTACGTCATCGCCCTGCGCCAGACCCTCGTCGCTGTCGGCGTCGACGCCCGGGCGGCCGCCGAGGCCGTCGCGCACCAGTTCCTGCTCATCTGCCCCAAGGACTTCGCCAACCAGCCGTACGGAAAACTGGTGGACCTGCGCCAGAAACTGGACGCGATCGAGTTCCAACTCGGCCGCCTCAGCCGCGCCGAGGACCTCGCCGCCCTCCTCCCGGCCGACGCCACCTTCGACCTCACCGCGGGCCCCGATGGCAAACCGGCCCGCACCGGCGAGGAGCTCGCCCGTGCGCTCGACCACCTGGATGCCGCCTACACTCCCGCCTGCCTGGACTTTTGCGAACTGGCCCGGTACTGCCGAGGCCAGGCCACCACGGCCTGTCAACCGGCCCGCCTGGGCACCGCGGTACGCAACGAGCTGCCCGGCATCGACTCCACCCGCACCGCACTCAGGCTCATCGACGCCGCCCTCGAACCCGACCCCACCCAGGCCGAGATCGTCCAACGGCTTCGCACCGCCGACCGGCTGCGCGCCCGCCGGAGTGGAGGCGCCGCGTGAGCACTCTGACCGCCCTGGCCACACTCCGTGCCGAGCAGCTGGGCCGAGCCCAGCCGCTCACCACCGTCCGGCACACCCACATCGCCGAGCGGCCCTTCGTCTTCGTCCCCCTCAAACTCGCCGGCGAGGCCTGCGCTCCGCTCGCCGCCCTGGCCGGCACCGACCAGGCCAGGCCGCACCTGCTCGTCGTACCCCAGCCCCGCAACCGCACCCAGCGCTTCCGCTTCACCGAACAACTCGCCGCGCTGCTCCTGTCCTACCTCGACTCCTGCCGCGAGCAGACCGAGTCCTATACGGCAGGCCGCGGCAAGGAGACCCGCGAACGCTACGCCGACGCCCCGCAGATCCTCCTGCCCAACCCCGCCGGGGTGGCCTTCACCCGGCTCCTCGGCCGCTCCACCCGGCTGCGCCGCACGAGCGGCGAACACGCCGTCGACCCGGCCGTGCCGCTGCTCGGCAACTGGCTCACCTGGGCCTGCGACCAGAGCGAGTTCCCCGGCTCCAGCCTGCTGCTCAGCATGACCGGGCTGCTCACCGCACACTGGGCCACCGGCCAGAGCAGCACGGAGGACGGCAACCTGGCCGCCGTCCTCGGCTGGATCGACCCGCCCGCCGGCCTCACCGGCCCCCAGGCGGCGCTCCTGGCCGAGGACCCCGACCGCCACCCGCCCGCGGGCCCGGCCACCGACCCGGTCTTCGACCGCACCCTGGTCGAGCTGATCGCCGGCTACGACGCCGCCTACGCGATCGGCGACGAGCAGCGCCAGGCCTCCGCCCACCGCGCCCTCGAGACCGAGCTGCGCTCCCAACTGCTGCCCACCTGGCACGACATGTGGCACGGCATCGGCCTGCTGCGCGAGATGACCCCCGGACGGAGCGTCAGCGACCGCTGGGCGTATGACCGCACCGTCTTCACCCTGCGCTCCCAGTACATCGCCGAGGGCGGAGCACCGCAGCCGCGCCGCGACCACGCGGCTGGCGCCGCCCGCCGCCTGGCCCGCCTCGAGGAGGCCGTCACCCGCTACCAGAGCGCCCGCGCCTTCGACGATCCGCTGGTCATGGCCGAGTACGAACTCGACGGCGCCGCCTTCACGGGACGGGTGGTGGCCAGGGACGCCGAACGCATGGTCCAAGGGCCCAAGCGCCCGGTGTTCCGGCCCCTGCTCACGCTGTGGACCGAGACCAGACCGCGCACCGGGGACGGCAAGGAATTGCGCAGCCCCGCCCGCCCCGGTCAAAAGGCCGTGGTCATCGGCATCCGCGAGGCAGCAGACGGCTTCCACGTCGACCTCGAACTCTCCGGCGGACTCGGCAAGCAGAAGCCTCCGGCACCTGACGGCGCCATCCCCGACCTCGGCGAGGAGATCCTCTACACCGTCCTCGGCGGCCACTTCACCTCGGCCGCCGTACCGGACGACAACGAGGTGCCCTGGACCCACGGCGGTGCCCACGAGGACTACCAGCCATCCGACGACGACGCCCAGGAGGCCTGGGAATGACCACCCCGACGCCCCCCAACTCAAAGGGCCTGGCGCCCGATGGCCCGGACAGCCCCGGTGCTCGCGCCGATGCCGCGGTGGCCGGTGTGCTCCACGATCTCGACACCACCACCGAGCGCGGCATCGTCGTCGACTCGCCGCCCGGCGCCGGCAAGTCCACCCTTGTCATCCGCGCCGCCGGACACCTCGCCGACCAGAACCGTCCCCTCATGATCGTCGCCCAGACCAACGAACAGGTCGACGATCTCACCACCCGCCTCGCCACCGACCGACCCGACCTCGGCATCGGCCGCCTCCACGCCAGCGGCTACACCGCCCCGCCCCGCATCCTCGACCTGGCCAACGTCACCCTGTCCACCGACGTCACCCACCTGCGCCACCTCCCGGTCGTCATCGCCACCGCCGCGAAGTGGGCCTTCGTCAAGGACGTCTCCTGGGACTGGGCCATCGTGGACGAGGCCTACCAGATGCGCTCCGACGCCCTGCTGCGCACCGGCAACCTCTTCGAGCACGCCCTCTTCGTCGGCGACCCCGGTCAACTCGATCCGTTCGCCACCATCGATACCGACCGCTGGGCCGGCCTCACCTGGGACCCGCTGCGCAACGCCGTCGACGTGGCCCTCGCCCACAACCCCGGCCTGCCCCTGCACCAGCTGCCCATCTCCTGGCGCCTGCCGGCCTCCGCCGCACCCCTGGTCGAGCAGGCCTTCTACCCCTTCTACCCCTTCACCCCCGGCACCCGCGACGGCGAGCGGATCCTTGCCCTGTCCACCGCCGCCCTCGGCGCCACCCCGGTCGACCAGGTCCTCGACAAGGTCGCCGCCACCGGCTGGGGCTACCTCGAACTGCCCCACCGCCACACCCTGCGCACCGACCGGGAACTCGCCGCCACACTCGCCGAGACCGCCAACCGCCTGCTCCAGCGCGGCGCCACCACCCACTCGTCCGGCGAGCCCGCCCGCCTCACCGCCTCCCGCATCGCCATCGGCGCCGCCCACAACGACCAGGTCGCCGCCGTCCGCGAGCACCTCGACCACCATGGCCCCCATCTGGCCGACATCACCGTCGACACCGCCAACCGCCTCCAGGGCCGCGAGTTCGACGTCACCCTCGTCTGGCACCCCCTCTCCGGCCGTGCCGATGCAAGCGCCTTCCACCTCGAAACCGGCCGGCTCTGCGTCCTCCTGTCCCGGCACCGCCACGCCTGCGTGGTCGTCGGCCGCGCAGGCATCCGCGAGCTCCTCGACCGCCACCCGTCCACCTCGCCGCTCTACCTGGACGTCCCGCCGAAGTTCCCCGACGGCTGGCGGGCCCACCAAACCGTGCTCGAGCACCTCGGGCGGGCGCAGTACAGCGTCTCAGGGGCCTGAACCGACCGCGGGAGTACGCGGACTGAGCAGACCCCTCGGGGGTGTCCGACGTGGCGACGGCCCGTTGCCGCCTACGATTCGGTCCCATGGTGGAGTCCGGGATCGCGGAACGGATCGCGGTGCGACGCGCGGAACTAGGCGAGCTGGAAGACCAGTTGGCCAAGTAGCTGGGGAAGGTGCGGGGCTGAGCGCGACGAACTCGCTGTCGCCGAACGAGTTGACGCGGTCGCTGACACTCAGGAACAGGAAGACCAGATCGGGCTTCTCGAGAGGGGTTGCGGTCGCGCTTCGGCCGGACGTACGCGGGTGAGTTCGACCGCATCGCCGAGGAGCTCGCGACGGACGAGGCGGTGAAGGCGGCCGACACGGTGCTGTTCACGGTGCCGAACCAACTCAGGGTTGCTTGGTGTGTGACGCAGTTGACCGCAGTGAAGGCGATCATGACGGAGGTCGACGCGATGGCACCAGCCGCATGATGACGCGCTAGGGTGCAGCTCAACGGGACATCTGTCGGCAAATGTGCTGGTTACTGAGTCACCGTGTTGAGATGGCAGCGGGGTTGTCCAAACCTGGCAACCTGGCTATACGCAACCGCCTGGGGGAACTCGCCATGACCGAAGCTCCGATTGACGCTGTCGACGTCGGCGGCGACGACGATGCTGACCGGGAGGTTGTCGAGCATGAGCGGGACGAGATACGGGAGTTCGTCAAGGGGCTGAGCGCGGACGACATCAAGTCGGGCAGCTGGTTCACCAAGCTCATCGCTCAGGCCCTGAACTCCTACACCGACAAGGTCGACTGGCAGTACTTCCAGGAGCGGTATGAGGGCGTACCCGCGCATGCCATCGCCGATCAGCGGATCAAGATGGCGGCTCGGTACGCCGCGCTCGAAGGCGGGCTCTCTGCCGGGGCCTACTCGGCGGCCGTCGTCGCCACCCTCGGAAGCCTTGGTGGTGCCTCGCCAGCGACCGTCCCGGCCGCCGTCGCGACCATGATGGTCGATGTCGCCTTCATTACCCGGCTCCAGCTCCGCCTGGCCTACGACATCGCAGTCCTCTACCGGGTCCCGCTCGACCTGTCCGACCCCGAAGACATGTGGAAGCTCATCCGAGTGGCCTTCACGATCAAGAGCGGGGAAGCGGTCCGGGAAGGCGTGGTCAAGGCGGTCCCGGCCATCGTGCGGCCGCTGATCAAGCGCTTCTACTCCGGAGCGGTACTGAGCGCCGGGAGGGGGCTCCCGATCGTCGGGAAGTATCTCCTGCAGAAGAACGTCATCAAGATCGGTATCCCCGTGGTCGGCGTTCCCCTTGCGGTGGTGTTGAACCGCTATACGACGCTGCTCGCGGGACGGCACGCGCAAGCCGTCTTCCGGAACGAGGCGCGGGTGATCGAACTCGCCGAGGGTCTGAGCAAGCGGAGTCAGCACCCGCAGTTGATGCTGTGGGTCGCGTGGCTCGTCATTATGGCGGACCACAAGATCGCCGACGATGAGGCGCTGTTGATTCGGCACCTGGTGAGGCTGGTCCGGGATCACCATCAGGTGGTCGACAAACAGCTCGCTCACCTTGTTGATATCGACCCCGCCGAGGTGTGGGGGCGCATAGACGCCGAGCCGGGGGATCTGAGCGACATCCTTGACGTGGCCGACCGGGTGGCCACTGTGGACGGTCCCGTCAACGCGCCCGAGAAAGCCGTCATCTCCGAGCTTCGAGATCGCTGCCGCCGCGTTTGACATCGTCATGCGCTACCTCCCACAACGGCGGGGAGATGACGCGTGAGTTGTGGCCTGCTGGCAGTCCCGCGGCTTTGATTTCGGAGGTTCGCGCATGTGCAACGAACCGAGCCGATAGGCCGTCAGGCAGCCGTCTGCGGCTTCCTAGAACCTTCGCCATCTTCGAACGTGCTCGTCGGAGAGGCTGGCATGATGCTCGATCGGGTGTGCGTGTGCTGGTCGCGGGCGGGAGTCTGTGGTCTTGATCGCCCGTCACCGGTTGCCTTCGAAGTTGGTCAGGACGAGCAGGAGCGCGGGGGCGTGGCCGGGGTCGGTGCGGAGCTTGGTGAGGACGCGCCAGGCCTCCAGGTTCGCGAAGCCGTGTTCGACGGGGGGCTCGTCCGGCGGCCAGGACGCGGTTGGCCTGCTTCTACCCGGGGTGAGCTTGCGGGCGCGGGTGGCCTTGAAGCCGGTGACGATGACCAGGTCGTCGGGGTTCTCGGGTTTGTCCACGCCGAGGAAGCCCAGGTCGGCGAGGGCCCCGAGGCCAGCCGTCTTCAAGTGCTCAACCGGGTCTCCGCCCCGGTGCGGCGCTGGGTGCGGATCAAGGTGCTGTTGATGAGCACGACCTCCCCGCCCCGCTTGGCTATCGTGCGAAGCGCGCGGTCCAGGCGCGGGCCCCTGGCGGCGAGCAGGCCGATCATCTCGTCGCGCCAGCGTCGCAGGGTCAACTCGAGCACGACGCTGCCGCCGGCCAGGTCGAGCAGGCGCTGGTCATGCCGCAGCATCGCCAGCACGAGGCGGGCGCAGGCAGGGTTGGCGGTCAGAGCGGTGATCTTGCGGGCGGTGTACGACTACGGGAGTAGGGGGCCCGCGCAAGTGGGCAAGTCCGCCTCCCGGGCCGTCCGGGTGCAGCACGGGCATGGTCTGGTCTTGGGCCTTCTCGACGCCGTATCGGGGCGGAAGCGGCGATGTCGCGGTTCCCGTGTCAGGAGGTGCCGGTGTCGCGCAGGATGTGCAGCGGCGATACGCCGAACAGCTCCTGGGCATCGTTGAGTTGGGCACGGGCTCGGGTAGCTGCCGACTGGCGCTGGCTGTCGTCGGTTTCCTGGTGCACGGCTGCTTCCTGGCGCGCGGCGCTGATGACCTGGCCGGGGTCGGGTTCGCCGCTTTCGTAGGCGCCGGGGATGTTGAAGGCGAAGCGGCGCAGCAGTCGCCATGCCTCGTCGGAAGGGGGATGGCCGGCAGCGGTGAGGCGCTGCATATGCTCCGCGGTTCCGATGGCGTGGGTCAGGAAGTCCGTTCGGGGGCTGAGCGGGGCGATGATCCGGCGCTCCAGCGGCCAACTGGAGACGGCCAGCAGGCCCCGGGCAGGAGCGAGGCGGTCGTGGGTCAGGGCGGCACAGATGTAGTAGGGCCGTGAATACCGTTGGGACGTGAAGGACCGCTCCTCGTCACGGCGCAGTGAAGCCAGTTTCGTGGTGACCAGAGGTTCCGCGAAGAACGCTTCATAGGTGGCGGAGATCAGCTTGGGCGCAGCCGGTGCTCCGAGGATTGTGAGGGCCTGGTGTACCTGCTCGCGCACCGGGACCCCTTCGGGGGGCCGCGGAGGAACTGTCCCGGTGGGGCGGGGCGCGGCCCCGGTGGCGGGCTCGGCGGCCTCGGTTGGGGTGTCCGCGTCGGCGCTCTCGGCTGCCAGGGCGGCTTCCCATGCTGCCTCCGCGATGCGCATCTCGGCGCGGACGCGGGCCACGGCCGCTGTGTCGCGGGCGCGGTTGGCCTCGCGCAGTCGGGCGCGCAACTCCGCCAAGCGTGCCTCGAGTTCTTCGATGGGCTCGGCCATGGAGCGGACTCTACTACCCACCCCTGAATCTTCCCAATATTTTCCAGAGATCTTCCAAAGTTGAGCGTTGTAGGGCTAGCCTCCTGCCCAGTCGCAGGAAGACCCCGACTCGAGCATCCGCTGCGAGCCTTTGGCGCTTCCCGAGCATCTGGAGCCGACGCCATGACGTCCGACCCCGAGAGCTTCTTGGGCCTGTTCCAAGCGAAGTTGGCTGAGTCCGGCCTCGCCCCCCAGGTACGCGAACTGCTCCTGGAAACCATCGGCACCGCCACCGCCGCCGGCGGACCTGCGCCTCGTGCATACCTGCAGTCCGTGACCGTCGGCGGGTTCCGTGGCATCGGCCGCACCGCTCGCCTGGCCCTCAAGCCCGGCCCCGGACTCACCCTGGTCACCGGCCGCAACGGTTCCGGCAAGTCCAGCTTCGCCGAAGCCATCGAGATCGCGTTGACCGGTGACAATGCCCGCTGGCGAGGTCGCAGCGACATCTGGCGAAAGAGCTGGCGCAACCTCCACCACGGGGCAGACCCGCAGATCGCCGTCGAACTCCTGGTGGAGGGGGACAGCGAGCCCACCACAGTGCTGCGTACCTGGCACGGCCAGGACGTCGCCGACTCCACGGCCGAGCTCCAGCGGCCCACGGCCGACCCCATACCGCTCGCTGAGCTGGGATGGGACCAGGACATGGTCACCTACCGGCCGTTTCTGTCCTACTCCGAGCTCGGCCAGATGATCGGCGGCAAGCCGAGCGAGATGTACGACGCGGTCGCCTCCATCCTCGGCCTCGAGCAGCTGACCGACGCCACCAAGAAGCTGCAGCTGCTGGCTCGCGAACTCGAAGCGTCCACCAGGGCAGCAACGGCCGCACTCCCCGAACTGCTGCAGCGCCTTGCCTCGGTCGACGACCCGCGGGCCCAGGCCGCTCTTGCCGCGTTGGAAGGTCCCAGCAAGGACCTCGACCGTGCCGCCGCGCTCGCCTCGGGGCTCACCGCCGCCGATGAGAGCGAACTCGCCGAGGTGCGCCGGCGCACCGACCTCACCGGGCCCGACCTCGGGGCCGTCACCGCGGCTGTGGCCCGATTGCGTGAGGCGTTGGCTGCTGCCGAGGACGTCAAGTCGAGTTCCGCAGAGGAGGCTCGCCGGCGGGCCGAGTTGCTGGACCGCGCTCTCGTGCACTACCGGGCGCATCCGGAGCTGGACGCCTGCCCGGTCTGCGGCAGCTCGGGCCGGCTGGACGTCTCCTGGGCCGAGGCCGCCGCGGAGCAGGTCCTCCTGCTGCGGGCCGAGGCCGAAGCTGCCGAGGAGGCCCGACGTGAGCTGAACGCTGCCTCAACTGCCCTGCGCCATCACATCACCCCGCCGCCGGCATGGCTCGATCCCTCGATCGCCGCCGCCTGGGATGACTGGCTGGCATGCCGCTCGCTGACCGAGGCGGCCGAGCTCGCCGCCCGCGCCGAATCCGCCGCCCGCATCGTCGTTGACGCCTGCCGGATCACCCGCGAAGAGGCTGCCAAGCGACTCGCCGACCAGGACGACGCGTGGCGCGACTGCGCCGGCGCGCTCGCCACCTGGCTGGACAAAGCACGCGCCGCAGAAGCAGCCAAGCCCCGCTTGGCGCAGGTCAAGGCCGCCCAGAAGTGGCTCAAGACCGTCCACGACGAAGTCCGCGCCGAACGCATGCGCCCCATCGCCCACCAGGCGCAGGTCATCTGGGAGCAGCTGCGCCAGCAGAGCAACGTCACCCTGGGACCAGTGCAGTTGAGCGGCTCCGGCACCCAGCGCAAGGTCGCCCTCGACGTCAGCGTCGACGAGATCGATGCGCCCGCACTCGGCGTGATGAGCCAGGGCGAACTGCACTCACTCGCGCTCTCCCTGTTCCTGCCGCGCACCTTGCTCGCGGAGAACCCCTTCCCCTTCCTGATCATCGACGACCCGGTGCAGTCCATGGACCCGGCCAAGGTCGACGGCCTCGCTCTCGTGCTCTCCTACCTTGCCCAGACGCGGCAGGTCATCGTCTTCACCCACGACACCCGGCTGCCGCAGTCGCTGAAATACCAGCGCCTGCCCGCCACGATCATCGACGTGATCCGCCGCGAGCACTCCCAGGTGCACACCCGCTCCGGTGACGATCCCGTCAAGCAGGCCCTGCGCGACGCCAAGGCCCTGGCCAGGACCCGTGACGTTCCCGCCGACGTCGTCGCCCGCGTTCTGCCAGGACTGTGCCGCACCGCACTGGAGGCCGCCCTGCTCGAGCCGGCCCGCCGCCGGCTCCTGGCAGCCGCCGTGCCGCACGTGGAGGTGGAGCACCGCATCGGCAAGGCACGCAAGATGACCGAGCTTGCCTCCGTCGCTCTGTACGGAGTGGCAGACCGTCCTCGCGAAGCACTGGCCGACCTCGACCGCGCCTTCGGCGAGACCGCCAGTGCGCTGATCCGCTGGTGCAACAAAGGCGCGCACGAGGCAGTTCCAGTAGAGGACGCCGAGGCCGTCATCACGCGCACGACGGAGCTGGCCCGAAAGGTGCGTGCACTGTGACAACCCCCGGGTCTACCACCGCCGCGAGCGGCTCGCCGGCACAGCTGCTGGCCAGTGCCGACCGCCTACTCGGCGCGGCCACCATCTCCACCACAGGCGTCTGGCCCCGCGCTGCGGCACTGCTCCTACGCCACGCCTTGGAGGAGGCGCTTCGCAACTACTGGCAGCGCGTTCGCCCGCAACTGGCACGCGTACCGACGCACGCCCAGGTGCTGTGCCTTGAGAGCTATGCAGGAACCGAGGCGGCCCGCCGCTGGTCCTCCGTGTGGTCCAACCTGAGTCAAGCCTGCCACTACCACGGCTACGAGCTCTCCCCTGTACCGGCTGAGCTCCGCGACTGGCGAGAGGAGGTCGCCGCGGTGATCTCCCTCCTTCCCAGCGGCTGACGCTTGGGGGCGCCCCAGCAGCCGCGGTGGGTCACCACCGCCTCCTCGACCACGTGCGCATGGCTTGCTCCGCAGCCTCTGACAGGCGGGCAGGGACAGGCACCCGCCCCCACACTTGCGGGGTCTTGCGCAGTGAGCTGCGCATGCAAGCACGTCGTGCTCGAGGACGCTGATTTCCTGCAATCAGCCGACGTTGCGTGGGCGTGCGGGCCAGAGGAACCTTGCGGAAAGGCAGGACTTTCAGCAGGCCACCACCGCCCAACGGGCCATGCTCGCCAGCAACCTCCTCTACGCTTACGACCCCTTGGCCGACACTCCAGAACTCGTCCGCCTACTCCGTAACGCCGCTGCCGAGCTCCTTGGCTGAGACGACAAAAGCCCAGCAGCCACTGGGCGCACAGCTGTCCGGGCCGAGGCCACGCACACCGATCACTGCCCAAGGAAGAAGAGAGATGGGTATCTACCCCATGCGGACGCCGACCAACTGCCCCGGCTGCGGAAGAGCCCTTACCCAGCCCCCGAAGAGCCAGCGCGTCAAGGTCGTCGGGTTTCCCGCGGAAGCGACCTACGAGACGGATCCCCTGTGCGGAGCACGCTGGCATATCTGGGACAAAACATCTCCGCTCCGTTACCAAGCCCGACCCTACGTCGACGGCACAGGCTGACTCGCGGATCGCACGTCCACCCACCGTCGGCCCCCAAACCCCCACCCTGCCCTCGCAGCAGAATCGGCGGTGCGCCTGCCAGAGCGCACCAAGTCCTCAACGCCCTTCGCGTCGTAGCCTGCACAGCATGCAGAACGGACGAAACCGCCACGGGACGTCGCGCACGGACGTGTGGCAACACCATCGCCCCTTCAGGGCCTCGACACCTGGTAATTGGGATAACGCATGCGTGAGCGGCTGAGAGATCTCCGTGCTGGCAGGTAAGGAGGTACTTATGCCTGCCGTTGCTGGCTTCTATCCGATGACCCATGCCAGGCGCTGGCCGTCCGCTCGCCCGTTTCGGGTGCCTGTTCCAGGCGGCCGTCCACCAGCTCGCGCAGCTTCTCCTGGGTCTGGGGGTCGGTGGAGTACACGATGGTGCCGACCATGCCCCGGGTCAGCAGCACCTTGTAGGTGTTGCGGATCAGGCGGTCGACGTCGGCGTCCGGCGTCGCCTTCTTGAAGACGGGGTCCTTGGACGCGGTGCGGTCGGTGACCCAGCGGCCGTCGCGCCACAGGAGGTCGGGGCCGATGATGACGCCGGACCAGTCGTACTCGAAGCCCTGGGCGGTGTAGACGCAGCCGATCTGTCCGAAGCCGGCCGGGTCGGTCGCCCACAGCGCGGCCGGAGGAGCGCCGGAGACGGAGCGCTCCCCGCGCAGGTTCCAGGGGCGGGCCCAATCGCCGATGACGACATCGGCCGCAAGCGGCTCGCCCGGCTTGGGCTCCGGGGACCAGCGCCAGCAGTAGCCGGCGGACATGCGCGCGCCGTAGCCCTGGGCGCGGCGCCCTTGAAGGAACGCCTCCATCTCCTGCGGGCTGTCGGCGACCTGCAGCCGCATCCGGTCGTCGGGCTCCCACACGAGAGGGCCGCCGGGCTCAAGGCCCAGCAGGCGCACCACCCAGCGCAGGTAGGCGTCGCTGCCCCCGCAGCGGAACTGGCTCTCCAACGGCACCACATGGCAGTCGAGGCCCTTGGCCGCCGCGGCTGCCTTGATCTCCTCTACCGTGCCCATCTCGCCGGGACGCACCACCTGATGCTCATCCAGGAGGAACACGGGAACGCGAGCGACGTCGATCAGCTCGTCGATCTGCCGCCGGCCGGTGCGACGGTTGGCCGGGGTGTAGCGGTTGGCGGAGGTCTCCCGGATACGGTGGGCCTCGTCGCAGATCAGAACGTCGAGCGTGTTCTTCTCGGCCGTCATGAAGCTGTTGAAGTACTTGAACAGCTCCTGCACCTCCCGCTTGCGGCTACCGGCGACCTTGCGCATCGTCTTGGTGAACGACTGCGAACCGGTCGCGTGCAGAGTCGGCACCCCCTGCCGGTACAGCTCACCGAGCAAGGACAGCGCGATCACGCTCTTGCCGGTCCCGGGACCGCCGGTGACGACCACGACCTCCTTGTGGTCAGACGTCTTCGCGCGGCGAACCGCGTTCAGCACTATGCGGTAGGCGACCTGCTGCTCGTCCAGCAGCACGAACTGCTCCCGCTCACGCACCTCCTGGGCTGCTACCGCCATCAGCTGCTTGGAGGGCACCGTCTTCGCGGCCAGGAGTTCGTCGGCGGCGCGAGTGCCCGGCTGCTGGTTGCTGAGTCGGGCCCGCAGGTAGTCGAGGAACTCGCCGCGCCGCTGGCCGGTGAAGAGCAGTCCCCGCGCGTTGTTCTCGACGGCCCGCAGGCCGCTCACGCCGAACTCGGTGGCGTTGTGCAGGTAGGCCACACCGTGGACCCGCTCGGGATGCTCGGCCACCGCACCGTTGAAGTTCACGAGGTACTCGCAGTAGCGGCGCACCTGCTCAATGGGGTTGAGGACCGGATGCGTATAGGCGTCGATGCGGCACAGCTCCGCATCGTCCTCGTCCGGCTCGGCCTGGCTCCACTGCTTCAACTCGACCACGACGTAGGACGGGTCGCCCGTGACCGGGTGCACCCCGGCCAGGACGGCGTCGGCGCGCTTGCTGTTCAGCGGCAGCGCGTACTCCAGCATGACCTCCACCGCCCCCAGCCCCGCGTCGTTGAGCGCGCTGGCCAGAGCGGGGATGCTGCGCTCCCAGGAGCGCGTCTCCGAGGTGCTGGGCCGGTAGCCGTGCATGTGGACGAACTGCTCGGTGAGGTGGAGGTAGAGCGAACCGTCGAACCCCATGACGGCGACCGATTGAGCAGACGCGCGGAACAGCAAGGACTTCCCCCAGGCAGCACGAAGTGACTCGTGCGGGTGGGGGCATGTCCTTCAAAGACTCCACCAGGGGTGGAGCGGAAGCCCGTCGGGCCGCGTTTGACGAGGTGATCGAGACTACCTGGCGCCACGGACAGCCACGCCGGTAGCCCCAGACGGCAGCGCTGGGACACGTATCGGGATGCTGATCTTGCGCAGCCCCGATGGGCGGTGACGGGCTCAGGTGGCGTCGTAGGCCAGTTTGGCGAGGCGCAGTGCGTCGGCCAGGCTCTGTCCGCTGGTGAGGTCGACGCTGACGCGGTACTCACGGTGCCCGGTGGTGAGGGTCCGCGCCGTTGTGACGCCGAGCTCTTCGAGCTGCTGCTGGGTGTGGTTCAGCCGGAGATTGATGCTGTTGGACTCCGCGTAGACGTAGGCGAAGCCACCGAGCTGAGATCCCTGCTTGCGCAGACGCAAGTAGCGACTGTAGTCGAGGGGCGCCTCGGGCTGAGCGTTCTTGCGCTTGATGCCGTGGACAACCACGTTGTCCCAGCGGGTTGTTTCCTCAAGGAAGCGGATGAACAGTGCAGGGGCCGGGCTGCGGGAGAGTAGCTGGCGCACGGTCGCCTGTCCCTCGTCGGCCACCCCCGGAATGCGGCCCGGCAGCGTGACGTCCGGGTCGGCTTTCGCCTCCATGGAGACGCTGCGTGGCTGCTGGTTGGTTAGTTCTTGCAGGATCTGCGAGGCATCCAGCTCCGCGGGGCTTCCCTCGAACTGGAACACGGTCAGCTTCATGTCCTCCCCCTTCGGGTAACGTGCCTCCACGCTACCATCAACTCCCCATAGTGTGAACCATCTTCGGAAAGCTGCTGGTAGTTGATGGTCCTCTTGAAGGGATACCGCCGTTGTTTGTGGGAGTTGACTTCATTGGTCGGACAGCGGGCAAGGGGGCGAGCGCGGATCGCCAGCCAGAGCCAGCGGTGAATCACTGAGCTCCCTGACCGGCCACGGTGATGTTGAGGGCGGGAGGGCAAGAAGACGGGGTGGTGGAGCTCCTGCGGCGTCCGGAGGTCAGAGATCTCTGACTCTTTCGACTGCTGTGTTTGGTTACGGGGGTGTGCTGGAGCGTGCGTCTTTTACGCTGCACTGGTCCCTGTCTTTCGAGTGTGAGCTCTTGTGATGCAGCAGATGTGGGGTAGTGAGCGTCGTCGTACGGCGATCGGGCGGATGGCGTTGTCGGTGCCTGCGCGTCAGGCGCTGGCTGATCGCCAGCTGACGCCGGTGCGAACGGTGTTGGACTACGGCTGTGGTCGCGGCGATGACGTCAGAGCGTTGGAGCAGCTGGAGTGTCGGATCGTGGGGTGGGATCCGTACTACCGTGCGGAGACCGAACTCGCTGTGAGCGACGTGGTGTTGCTGACCTACGTCCTGAACGTGATCGAAGATCCGGCGGAGCGGCGGCAGACGCTTGAACGGGCGTGGGAGTTGACGTCGACGCTGCTGGTGGTGTCGGCGCGGTTGACGTGGGAGAAGTCGAAGGTCCGGGGTGAGGAGTTCGGGGATGGTCTACTGACGAGCCGGCTGACGTTCCAGCACTTGTATGCGGCCGGTGAGCTGCGGGAGTACGTGCAGCAGGTGACGGGCGCTCGGGTCGTTGCTGCGGCACCGGGCATCGTGTACGCGTTCAAGGACGAGAGCGCCCGTCTGGCTTATCTGGCGCAGCGTGTGGTCCCGGATGCCGAGTGGCTTGCTTCCGAGGACACTGCTTCGGCGACGAGTGCCCTGGTGGACTTCTGCGAGCGTCGCGGCAGAGTGCCGCGGATCGAGGAGATGCCGCGGACGGTTGCGGAGTTCCTGGCGCATTTCAAGCCCGGTGAGTTGAAGCGTTTGGTGCGCGAGGGCGCGGATGCTGAGCGGGTGGCAGCGGGTGCGAAGCGCTCCACGTTGAACACGCTGTTGTATCTGGCGGTGGAGCTGTTCAACGGGCGGGGGCCTTTTGGGAGTTTGCCGGTGGGTCTGCAGCAGGATGTGCGCACGTTCTTCCAGTCCTATAAGGAGGCGTGCCAGCGGGCTGACCGGCTGCTGCTGAAGCTGCGTGATGACGGCTACGTGCGCAGCGCGATGAATACTTCCGTCGCCGGGAAGGTGACGCCGACGGCGCTGTATGTGCATCGGCGGGCGCTGGAGCGGATCCCGACGGTGTTGCGCTTGTATGAGCACTGCGCGTCGATTGCCGCGGGGCGTCCGGAGCTGTGGACGGTGGCGAAGCTGAAGCATCAGGGGCGGGCCGTGTCCTGGCTGGATTACCCGGACTTCGACACCGACCCGCATCCACGGATCAGCTCCTCGTACCTGGTGGACCTGAAGACGCTGGAGTCCTCCCACACCTCGTATGCGCAGTCGGCCAACCGCCCCCTGTTGCACCGCAAGCACGAGTTTTTGGCACCGGATGATCCCGACGTGCCGCGGTATCGGCGCCTGACGGAGTCGGAGCTGAGGGCGGGGCTGTACGAGCGGCCGCACCTGATCGGAACCGAGAACGGATGGGAAGCAGAGCTGATCAGGTGCGGCCGGCAACTGCGAGGGCATCGCCTGATGCGCCGCACCGAAGCTCAGGACTGATCGGATCGGCTTTCTTCAGGCTGCATCCGGGCGATGGTCTCCGCGAGCGGCAGCGGGTCGAAGTCCGCGCTTTGTGGCGGGAACCAGGAAAACCGCAGTCCGTTGGCGGCCACGTCGTCCTCAAGGCCCATCGCTTGCAGGACATGGCTGGGGGTATAGGAGGCACTGGTGCACGCCGAGCCGGTGGCGATGGCGACCTGGTCCTTGAGCCGGACGATCAGCGCTTCTGCATTGAGTTGGTCGAAGGTCACGTTGAGGATGTGCGGGACGGTGTGCGTCTGGTCGCCGTTGAGGTGGAACCGCGTGGTGCCGAGTGCCTGGAGGAGCCGCTCGCGCATCGCTCGCGCCTCGCGCTCCCAGCGGTCGTGGTTCTCCTGGAAGATTTTTGCTGCCTCGTACAAGCCCATGATCAGGGGGACAGGGAGGGTGCCGGGGCGCAGTTTCCTCTCCTGGCCGCCGCCGAACATGATCGGCTCAAGCGGCGCCTTGTCCCATCCCCGGCGTCGGGTCACGAGGGCTCCGATGCCCTTCGGTGCTCCGATCTTGTGGCCGCTGATGCTGATCAGATCGATGGGGGACGCAAGGTCGCCGGGGACCTTGCCGTATCCCTGGGCAGCGTCGACGTGGAGGTAGGTCGGCGTGGTGCGCAGTTTCTCGGCGAGCTCGGCGACGGGCTGGATGACCCCGGTCTCGTTGTTCACGTGCATCAGCGACACGGCGAGGGTGTCGGGGCGCAGTCGCTCCAGCACCGCCTCAACTTCGATGCGGCCGGAGGGGCCGGGCTCGAGGAAGTCGACCTCAAAGCCACGGGTTTCCTTCAGATGCAGGAGTGGCTCGATGACGGCTTTGTGCTCGATGGCGGAGGTGATGATGTGCTTCCTGCCCGTCGTCTCGCCGTAGGGGGCGAGCCCGAGCAGGGCGATGTTGTTGGACTCCGTCGCCCCGCTGGTGAAGATCACTTCCTCGGTCTTGGCGTTGACCGTGCCGGCGAGGAAGGAACGGGCTTGCTGAACCGCCTTCTTGGCGCGGGCTCCGTACTCATGGGTGCGGCTGCCGGCGTTGCCGAAGTCTTCGGTCATCCAGTGCAGGACGACCTCAGCGACCCTCGGATCCACCCGCGTCGTCGCTGCCACATCCAGATACGCCACCATGGCGCTCACCCCGCCTCTCCAGCCGTCCCACGCCACTGCGTACGTCAAGCGATTAACGTACACGCTGCACTGGCGTCGCATGAAACGTACCGCTGAACGGTGACAACAGCCGACGTAGCCTCCCTCTTCCTGCAGTTCGGTGAACCGCATTCCCGCTACGCCACGCCGTACGTCATCTCTCACGCGTGGGTACGTTGAAACGAGGGCAACGTACGTTTCTATGGTCACGTACGCTACAGTTCCGGTATGCAGACTGAAGCGGCGAGCAAGGCTGCGGGGCGGGCTGTCTCGCGAGCGTCAACTGGCTTTGAATACACCTTTCCTGCGATCCGTGGCGTGCAGGCGGGGCGGGAGTTCTACGCCTCGATGTGTCCCCTGCGGCTCATCCCGAAGATCTTCCTCTTCGACGAAGATGATCTTTCGGCCGAGCTGAGAGCCCAGCGGGTACTGAACAAGGGGCGCCTGCCGGCGCTCGCCCGGTACATCCTGGACAATCCCGACGACTACGTCTTCAGTGCCCTGACGGCGTCGGTGGACGGGGACATGGTCTTCGAAAGCCAGGGAGACGAAGGTGCCGCGCACCGCGCCGGGCAGCTGCGCATCCCCATGGATGCACGCTTCCTCATCAACGACGGGCAGCACCGCCGCGCCGCCATCGAACTCGCCCTGAAAGAGAACCCCGATCTGGGGGACGAGACGATCGCGGTCGTCTTCTTCCACGACGCTGGACTGGCCCGATCCCAGCAGATGTTTGCCGACCTCAACCGGCACGCGGTGCGGCCGGCACGCTCCATCGGTGTGCTGTACGACCATCGGGACATCAACGCCCAGATCACCCGTGCCCTCACGGATGGCTCCGTCATCTTCAAGGGCTTCGTGGAGATGGAAAAGAGCACCCTGTCCGCGCGTTCCCGCAAGCTGTTCACCCTCAGCGCCCTGTACTACGGAAATCACTCCCTGCTGCAGGGCCTTGAGCTGAAGCAGGACGAAGCCATCGCCCTGGCCCAGACGTTCTGGGAG
The DNA here is from genome assembly GCF_053598275.1 of Streptomyces sp. NPDC001156. NCBI lineage: Bacteria > Bacillati > Actinomycetota > Actinomycetes > Kitasatosporales > Streptomycetaceae > Streptomyces > Streptomyces sp. NPDC001156. Next base: position 31,318 of record NZ_JBSFJX010000029.1, read on the forward strand.
ACCATCGACGCGACGCTTCCCGAGTGGGCTCTGGTCCGCAAGAAGCAGCTGTCCGCCCAGGAGATGCGACGAGACTTCATCCACAGCCACGGCATCGCCCTGCACGCGCTGGGCCGGGTTGGCAACGCGATCCTGCGCGAGAGTGCGAAGCCCGCACAGTGGAAGAAGCGTCTGGCCCCGCTGAAGGACGTGGACTGGGCACGGTCGAACACCGACTGGGAAGGGCGGGCCATCGTCGGCGGCCGCGTATCCAAAAGCCACCAAAACGTGACACTTACCGTGAATTACCTGCGCAAGCATCTGGGCCTGGAACTGAGCCCGGAAGAACAGCGCGTGGAAGACGCTTACCTGCGAGGCGAGGCATGAGCACCATTCCTCTGAATCTCCCGATCACCCCCGTACGACGCAAGCCGTTCAACGGGCGATCCCTGGACGAGGTCACCGCGGAGCTGACGGCAGAAATCCGCGAGCTCTACACCGCCGACCAGGTGCCCTGGGTCATCGGCTACAGCGGCGGCAAGGACTCCACCGCAGTCCTGCAGCTGGTGTGGATGGCGCTGAAAGACCTGCCCGCCGAGCAGCGCACCAAGACCGTGCACGTCATCAGCACCGACACCCTGGTGGAAAACCCGGTCGTGGCAGCCTGGGTCTCCACCTCGCTTCAGACCATGCAGGAGGCGGCCCGCACCCAAGACCTGCCGATCGAGCCGCACCGTCTGACCCCGGAGATAAAGGACACTTTCTGGGTCAATCTGATCGGTCGCGGCTACCCCGCTCCGCGCCCCAAGTTCCGGTGGTGCACCGAGCGCCTCAAGATCAAGCCGTCGAACGCCTTCATCCGCAGCGTGGTGGCCGCACACGGCGAAGCGATCATGGTGCTGGGTATCCGCAAAGCCGAGAGCCAAGCCCGCGCCCGCGCCATGGAAAAGCACGAGAAGCGGCGCGTGCGTGACCGTCTCTCCCCGAACGCGAACCTCCCCAACTCCCTCGTCTACAGCCCCGTTGAGGACTGGACCAACGACGACGTGTGGGAATTCCTGATGCAAAAGCCCAACCCCTGGGGCTACAACAATCAGGACCTGCTCACCATGTACCAGGGCGCCTCCAGCGACGGAGAATGCCCCCTCGTCGTCGACTCCACCACCCCCTCCTGCGGCTCCAGCCGCTTCGGCTGCTGGACCTGCACCCTCGTCGAGCAGGACAAGTCGATGTCCGCGATGATCCAGAACGACGAGGAAAAGGAGTGGATGCTGCCCCTGCTGGAACTGCGCGACAAGCTGGACGCGCCGTTTGGCTTCTACCGGGAAGGCGATGCGGACCTCCCGGCCGGACGCAAGGCGCCCTTCCCGCGCCCGGACAAGCCGGCGCGTGACTTCCGCCGGATGAACGGCACCGTGATGCTGTTCAACGACGGTGCTATCCACGGCCCTTACCTGCAGTCCTACCGCGAAGAATGGCTGAAGGAGCTCCTTGCGGCGCAGACCTGGATCCGCGCCCACGCCCCCGAGCACGTGAAGAACATCGAGCTGATCACGCTCGACGAGCTGCACGAGATCCGCCGGATCTGGGTGTTCGACAAGCACGAGGTCGAAGACAGTCTGCCGCGGATCTACCAGGACGCCACGGGGGAGGCTTTTCCCGGCGGCCCGCTCGATGAGCAACTCGTCATGGGCTCGGATGAGATGGACGTCCTCAAAGAGGTCTGCGACGGCGACGACCTGCACTACAACATGGTGCGCGAACTCCTGGCCGTCGAGCGCAAGTACCGCACCATGGCCCGCCGCTCCGGTCTCTTCCAGGCACTGGAGAAGGCCGTGCAAAAGGGCTACTACGACAATCACGAAGACGCGGTGGAGTTTGCCACGCGCAAGAAGAAGTGGCGCGACGACATCGCCGAGAACCTGACCTTCGACGACGAAAACGAACTCGATGCTCCTGCGTAAGATCACCCTCGAGGAATTCGGGGCCTACCGCGGAAAGCAGTCGCTCGACCTCACCCCCAAGGAGAACAAGCCGATCATTCTGATCGGCGGTTTGAACGGGTGCGGCAAGACGACCCTGCTCGACGCCATCCAGCTGGCGCTCTACGGCAACCGCGCCCGCTGCAGCGGCCGCGGCACCAAGGCTTACGAGACTTATCTGCGGGAGAGCATCAACCGCAAAGCCGACCCGCAGCGCGGCTCCGCCATCACACTCGAGTTCACCATCCTCACCGGCGGTCAAGAGCACTACTACCGCGTGGTGCGCAGTTGGCACATCAGCGGCAAGACCCTCAAAGAGTTCCTCAACGTCTACGTCGACGAAACCTATGGCGAGCGCGCCGCGACGCAACGCACCGTCACCCCGGACGGTAAGTTCAACCGGCTGCTGAGCGAAGGCTGGGCCGACCACGTCGAGTCCCTGCTCCCGCTGGAGATCGCATCCCTTGCGTTCTTCGACGGAGAGAAGATCGAGTCGCTTGCGGATCCCGAGCGTGCTGCCTCCGTCATCGAATCCGCCGTGCACTCGCTGCTGGGCGTGAGCACGGTCCAGCAGCTGCGTAACGACCTCCTGGCGCTCCAGCGACGGCAGAAGCTGTCCGACGAGGAACAGCACCTCCTGGACAAGATCCATACGCAGGAAACCGAACGCGACACGGTGCTGTCCGCCTATGGCGTGGCTCATCAAGAGCTGGCCCAGTGCCGCACGGAGCTGGGCAAGGCGCAGCGGACGCTGGAGAGCCTGGAAAGGGCGTTCGAGAAGGAAGGCGGACACCTGTTCACCCGGCGCGTCGCGTTGGAGAACGACAAGAAGCAGATCGCCTCCCGCCTGGCCCAGGTGCGCACCGAGCTGACCCAGATGGCCGCGGGCCCGCTCCCGCTGCTGCTGGCCGCGCCGCTCCTTGACGACCTGCGTGAGCAGGCAACCAAAGAGCAGGAAGCCCAGCAGTCCGCGCAGGTGCTCAAGGTGCTGGAGCAGCGAGACCAGTGGCTGCTCGATCTCGTGCCTGATGCGGTCCGTGCGGATGTCCTGGGGCGGCTGGAAGCCGATCGAGCTCAGCGATCCGAAAAGACCGAGCTCGCCGTCGACCTTCAGCTCCCGCACGACGCCCTGGCTCAGCTCACTGTCCTGGACGAACTCCTGCAGCGGGACACGGCACGCTCCGCACAGCTGCTCACGTCGGCTGCCGAACTGACCGAGCAGCTGGATCAACTCGACCGGCAGCTGGCCGGCGTCCCCGCCCAGGACAAGGTCGAGGCGCTGCAGCACTCCCGAGACGAGCAGATCGTGGCAGTGGCCCGCGCGCAGGCAGCCTGCGACCGCGCGGCAGCCAAGCTGGACGAGCTCAAGCGACGCCGTGAATACGTCACCACGCTGCTGGAGCGCGCACACAACGAGTTCGTGCGCACCAAGGTCAAAGCGGAAGAAGTCGAGCGGATCATCAAATACTCGGAAAAAGCCCGCACCACTCTGGAGCGCTTCGGCTCAGCTCTTCTGCAGCGGCACATCAGCAGTCTCGAAGTGGCCGTGCTGCAAAGCTTTAAGGTGCTCATGCGGAAGCAGGGGCTGGTGCACGACCTGCGCATCGACACCGACAAGTTCACCCTCACCCTGGCCGACGCCGACGGCGATCCCATCGACCCCGGTCGCCTGAGCGCAGGCGAGCGTCAGCTGCTGGCGGTCTCGCTGCTGTGGGGTTTGATGCGGGTGGCCGGCAACCGCCTGCCCAGCGTCATCGACACCCCCCTGGGTCGGCTCGACAGCCGCCACCGCGAGCACCTCGTCGACCGCTACTTCCCCAACGCGAGCAACCAGGTCCTTCTCCTGTCCACCGACGAGGAGATCGACGAGTACCTGCTGGGCCGTTTGAAGAAGTCCGTCGCCCACACCTACACGCTCGTCCACGACGACACGGAGTTCACCACATCCGTCGTCGAGGGCTACTGGTGGAACGCAGGAGCGCAGCATGTCGGTTGAGAACGTCCGTCTGTCCCAGCCGGCCAAGGACCGGCTCGTCTACATCAAGCGCACGACCGGCATCACCCAGTGGAATGTGCTGTGTCGTTGGGCGCTGCTGCTGTCCCTGAAGGACCCCTCCACGCCGTTGGTGAAGGACATCGTCACCGATTCCAACGTCGAGATGACCTGGAAGACGTTCGCCGGCCCGCACGGCGACCTCTACCTGGCCCTCCTCAAACAGCGGTGCGTCGCCATCGGGGAAGAACCAACGGACGAGAACGTCGCCCGCATCCTGACCGTGCACCTGCACCGCGGCATCGGATATCTCGGCGCCGACAAGGAAATGGCGACGATCGAAGGCTTGGTCGGCGCCGTCGTGCCCACCTGACATGCCCTTGCTTGATCCCCCAGGGAGCGTCCCTGGGGGATCGGCGTACCTGCGCTTTGTCGCGCGTCCGCTCACGCGCAGGCCACCTGCAGCGGCCGACCCAGCTGGATCCAGAACCTGCAGGTAGGTAGCGCACCAGCGCTGGCGTCATGGGCAACGGTGTTGCCAGATTCCTGTCGCCCCGGCCGAGCCGGAGAGACGCCCCCTCAGGCTACAAGTGAGGTCGGCTCCGCAGCGGGAAGAGCGCACGGGGGAGGCCCATTCGGTCTCCAGGCGGGCTAGGCATGCTCAGCCCGCCGACGTGTCGTCGTCTTGCGTTGAGGGCGTCGGATGATGTCCCAATCGCTTTCCACGCGGGGCACGTAGGAGAAGCCTTTCTCCGGGTCGTAGTGGACGACCACGTGCTTGTCTGCCAGCATCCTGCGCCAGGACACCAGGCGCTTCGTCTGGTCAGCATCGAGCGGCATGCCGGCGCGGTGTCGTGCCTCTACGCGCAGCATGCTCACGGGGTATTGCTGTCGGTGCTCTTGGTGCACGGCCCACGGGATCAGGTCGTCGTCTCGGTTGATCCTGCGGTCCAGCCCCCGCCGCGACCGGAAGTTCGACCACATCGACAGACCGGTTTCGATGCCGTACTTACGCCGGTACTCAGACTGCATCCATTCGTAGGTGCGGCCTTCCTCGAACCAGCGAATGACCTCTTGCTCGCTTTGTATCTTGCTCTTCGGCACTTCTCTCGTTCTCACCTGAAGGCCCACAACTGCCCGCCTCCGCAAGGAGGGCGCAAGCGACAACGATGTGATCATAGCGTGAAGGTTGTAGCGGTCAAGTATTTCTGGGAGCGGCTAGCTGCCGCAGCCTCCATCGTGTCGGCGGTGCGCGTGGTATCGGGTCGGGCACGAGCTGAGGAATCAGTCGGCGCCCGGTTGCGAGCAGTCGGAACCCAAGCTGCAGGATGAGCCGGCATCTGCTGCCATGGGGATCGGTTGCTGGTGGAGACCCTGCTCGGGATGGGCCGACATGCCACCTGCCATAGGGGTTCATGTGGTGTGCGGGGGAGTGGCTGAAGATGTCAGGGGTGGTGCCTGTGACCTGGTGAACCGTCCGTGGGCCCGCTCGAAGAGGCAGGCAACCATCGGAGGGTCCCGCATGTCAGTGTGATCGTCTACGCTAATTTTTCACAAGTGGCCATAGGTGCAACCTGCGGGGACGCTTTCGCGTCCGGGGAGAGGACTCAGCACGGGTGTACAGGTACGTCAAGATCTCTTGCTGCACTTCGCTCGGTAGTCATCTGACTACCGAGCGAAGTGCAGCGAGCCTGTCCTGGGCCCAGGCTCAGGTACGGGGCGCCGGCACCCCTGGCCTCAGGCGCTCAGCCTGGGCAAACGGGTCCCCCAGCACGGCATGAACGGGGGAACATCGGCCGTGACCAACGCTTCCTCGCATCGTCGCTACTCCATGCTGGACGTCGACGAGGCACCGGAGAATCCCGGTCTCTATGCCTGGTATGTGAGTTTTCGGGCCAGTCCGCACGACTGGAAGATGAAGCCCAGCCCGCAGGGCGATCAAGCGATCGAGGGCTTCTTGCGGTTGCTCAGACGGTACGCAGGCTATTACGAGCCGCTGCCCATCGCGTTGCGCGGGCGCGGTTCGTACGGCGCTGCGTGGGATGGTGAGCTTGAACTCGACACGCCCCTGCGTGAGTCGGACGAGGAAAGCCATGCTGTCTCTGCGGAAGAGGACAAGCGTCTGGCGGTACTCATGGACTCCTTGGACAGCGAGGAGAGACGGCGGGTGATGGCCACCATCTTGGAGATGGCCGCCCCAGTGTTTTCCTCGCCGCTGTATATCGGCGTTGCGGAGAATCTGCGAGAGCGTCTGCGCACCCACCGCCGTGACTTCACCAAGGCGCACGACTGGCTGCGTGAACACCCCGAAGATGCGGAAGCGGTCCGGGCGAAGGGGAGGACATTCGGCGCGCGGGCAGCCGCTCGCAATATGGCCATGGGCCACCTTGAAGCCTGGGTTATCGACCTAGGCGATCACGCACAAGATGCTGTGACCCTTAAGCATGTGCGACACACTGCGGAGTCAGCCGAATGGCTGCTCCACCGGCTGTACGCGCCGATCCTTGGAAGGCAGTAAGAGGACGATGTTCGGCTCAGGGACCAAGCTCACGTTCCGCGACTACGTCCAGGGGACGTGGGGCACGTTCGCCACACCGGCTGGCCGGGTGGACTACATCATGACCAAAGCCCGGCTCGGTGAGGAGACCGACGATCCCGAGCGCCAGCTCACCAAGAGCCTTGCGCCCGTCCGCGAGGTGATGGAAGCCGGCGACCTGGACTTCAACCAGCTCCTGCAGCGTGATCTGGACGATCACCGCGTCGCAGTCAAGCTCATCCCCTACCTGCTGGACCTCAAGCCGACCGGGCCGGCCTTTCTTCCGCCGATCGTCGCGGTATTGCTGCCCTTCCGCAGCAAGCGTCCTTCGTTCTTCGAATCGCTGGGTCAGCCCAGCGTGGTCGCGGACGATGGCGCTCGGTGGCAGCAGCAACGGGCGGGTACGGCGTTCCAAATCCAGCGGCTGGTCGTGGATGACGAAGACGCCGATCGTCTCCACCCGGCCAGCGTCGGCAAGCTGTGGTGGAACAAGACCGAGGCGCAGCTCGTGGTCCTCGACGGCCAGCACCGTGCGATGGCGCTCCTGGCCATCGAACGCACCATGACCAAGAGCTGGCAGAACTCTGGCGGCGCGCGTTTTCGCTCCTTCTACGAAAACCAGGTCATCCAGGCTCTCCATGACTTTGGGGATGTGGACCTGAGCCGTATCGAGGTTCCGGTGACCGTGTGCTGGTTCCCTGACGAGACCGGAGAGAAGGCTCGGCCTCACGAGGCCGCACGCAAGCTCTTCGTGGACGTCAACAAGGAAGCGCGTCCGCCGTCCGACTCCCGGATCATCCTGCTGTCGGACGCCGAACTGAGCAACGTGCTCACCCGCCGTATGCTCAGCGAGCTCCGCAACGACACCAGTGATTCTCTGCTTCCCATTTACGCGGTGGAGTACGACAACCCGGAGGTCAACTCCACGAGGCCGGCCCGCTGGTCGGTGCTGACCAACATCCACCTGCTCAAGTTTGCGGTCGACCGCTGCGTCTTCGGCCCCCCGAAGTACCTGAAGAACGTCGCCCAGAAGATCGGAGGCCGCCTCAGTCAGACGGAGCTGGATGCGTTCATGCAGCAGCAACTGGACCTCACCAGCCTCTTCTCCGACCAGTTCGAGGACGGCGGTTTCACCTACCAGCGGGACAAGATCGGCAACACCGAGTTCCCCCTGGGACAAATGGAAGCCATCAGCGACCGCTTTGCGGCCACGTGGGGTCAGGCGATCCTCACCCTCCTGTCGCGAACGGCTCCCTACGCTGCCCACGCCACGGCACTGACGCAGTTGAAGGACGACTGGCACATAGACGACACCGGTCTGACTCTCGCTCACGACGCCCTGTTCAGCGGGGTGGGCGTGTTCTGGACGCTGCGCGACAGCTACGAGCACTACCTGGAGAAGAAAGCCGCGGGTGGGAAGGCGACCAAGTCCGATGTGATCCGTGCCTGGGAGGCATTGAAGGGCCGCGAGGAGTCCTTCGAGACCTATCGGGCGCAGGCGTACCTGGATTCCGGCCGTGCCGCTGCGCTCAAGCAGTCGAAGGCTGCCTATGCAGTGTTCAACACGCACGCCTGCCAGCTGGGCATGGTGATGACGCTGGGCTCGCTATGGGAGCTGCGCAAGGACCAGCCGGGCGGTGTCGACATCAACGAGCTGCCGCAGTTCGCGGATGCGCTGGTGAAGGCGTGGAACGCCTACTTCGCCCTGGAGGCGGGGAAGGCCAAGGACCGCAGGCTCGCGTTCAACAAGAACGAGATCAGCCATCCCTTGAACCAGATCGCCAATATGGACACGCCTCAGGCGGTCTACTTCCGGTACTTCTGGCTCCAGGCGCTGGACACGCCCGAGGCGTGGGCCCATGTGGCTGACTGGTTCACGAACCGGACGGCGTTCGACACCATGCTCAGCACCGCGCGGGCTCTGTACCTGAGCCTGTGCCAAGACCAGCAGTTCAAGGCACTCAAGACCAGCCGGCCCGGGGTCGCCGAGGCGAAACTGCGTCCCGAGGCGGACAAGGCAGCCCGTGCGGCACTCGGACGCGCCCTCAAGGAATGGTTCTACGGCTCTGACGAGCCGTACAAAACCTGGCTGGCGCAGCTCGATCAGCACCAGGTGCCCGCCCAGCAGCCGGATGACGCTGCTGCCGACACCGAGCAGACGGCTGCCGGCGCGGAGGAAACCGACGACGCGCCGGTGACCAGCGTGAGCGATCTGCTGAGTGAGTAAACCGCGCTCGGCGGCGGGGGCTGTTAGCAGTCTTCGCCGCCGGGTCCGGTCGATGTTCCACGGGTACGGACAAGGTAGGAAAGATGTCAGCTTCCCTCTCGTCGCCTAAGCCGACGTGGGACGTCGTGTTGCCGTGGCTGGATCAGCTGGCGCCTGAGCAGGTGCTCGCACTCCAGCGGATGGGAGGGCCGGCGCAATGGTGGTTGCACGAGACCCCGCAAGAGACGTGCGCACGCCGCCCGTACATGGACGACGTCTTCGATGAGTTTGCGTCTTTCCTGGTCTGGGGCAGTGGGCCCACGCTGGACGAGAGGCCGCTACACCTTCTGCTTCCTTTCCTCCCGCACCAGATGCCAACGGCCCAGCTGGAGTTGGACGCCAAGGCACTGGACGTACTGCAGGCGGCAGGCGGGGGAACGCTCGGCGAGGTGGGGCACCTGACCCCGTTGAACATCGTCTACTTGGCGAAGGTCCGCGTTGAGACGAAGCGTGACATCCTTGCCGCTCTCGTACGTACCGCTTGCCTGTTCCCGCAGGGGGACCAAGCTCAGGACTCCCCGCTCCCGCCACCAGGGTCATCACCTTCGGCTACCGCACCCGACCATGCGATCCCCAGCTGGTTCATTGATCTGGACGCGCGACAGCAAGATCTGATCACCCTGCACCTGTGTGCACCGACCCCGATGCCCGTCGACGAGCTGGCCGCCCGCTACCGCACCATGCGGCCGTTCATGATGCGGTTGCTGGACGAACTGCCCCAGCGGCTGCAGAGCGCGGCGCTCACGTCGGCGGGGCTCGCCTCCGCGGTGAGGCTGTTCGACTCCGCGACCCAGACTCCCATCACCCGCAGTGACCTGATCGACCACCATCCGTGGCTGGCTGCCCGGCTGCCCGGCAGCGAGGTGAGGGTGCTCGAGCTGTTGCTTGCTCTGCACTGGTCGGGCAGCAGCGACGGGGACTGGTTGTTCAGCGGCTCGCTGGCGCATGCACGCAAACTCACCCGGAACGCTCTCGCACTCGAACCGGGAGATTCCTTGTCGCTGGCAGCGACCACGCGACTGTTGGAAGACACCGGTCGCCCCCTCAAAGCCACCGAGCAGTGGCTGCGTTACTGCGGGCTGCGCTTGGTAGGCGAGAAGCAGGTCGAGCTTGATACAGCCGTACCGCCTACCACGGATCACATCCGTGCCCCTGCGGTGGCGGGTGACTATGTCCTGGCTCCGCCACGCCCCGCCACCGAACCCGCACCGGTTGACGAAGTCCGTGAGACGTCGCCCGACCCCACACATGAGGATGCCCTGTCGGCTCCCACCCCGTCCCACGACGCGATGCCGGACGTGGTGGACGTCCTCGAGCAGCTCCGCGCGTTCGCCTACGAGCATCGCCCGGGCGAGCAGCTGGCCGACCTGCTGCGCGATGGCGAGGAGTTGCCCGAGCCCTTGCGGTCGCTGCTGGCACGCACCCTTGAAGCCGTCGCGGGAGCCGACAGCTGGGAACTGCCCGACGATGATGTCCTTGCCGGCGATACCACTGCGGACCTTGCCGACATATCTGGTGCCGATGCTGCCGCCGAGAACGGTTCGCGACGCAAAACCCTCACCGACCGCGCCCTTACTGTGCTGAACGAGGCGGGCCACCCCCTGGAGGGGGAGCTGCTGGTCGAGCGCATGGGCCCCGACGTGAACATCCGCTCGCTCAAAGCCCAACTGCCCAGGGATTCCCGGTTCGTGCGCAGCGACGTGAACGCCTGGGCGCTCACCGAGTGGGGTCTGCGCCCCTACACCACCATCAAGGAGCTCATCGCGCAGGAGGTGGACCTCGCTAACGGTTCGATCCCTACCGATGAGCTGGTCGCCATCTTGACCCGCGAGTTCACCATCGCCGCATCCAGCGTGCGCGTGACCGCGTCGTCCCCTCCCTTCACCTCCCGGGACGGCGTGGTACGCCGGCTCAGCGATGTCAGGCGCGAGGAGAAAACCGGGCAGGAGGCGGCCAGTGGCGGCGACGGGGACAGCCCGGACGATGACGGGCCGTCCTCCGACGACCTGATCCATCTCATGGGGCTGTGATGACGCGATACGAGGGCATGCTGCGCGCGGCGGATCTGGGCGCCGACTATCGCAGCGACCGCTGCGACATCGTCCGCGACTTCTACGCCCCTGCCCTGGCCGTGGCCACCTCCTACGATCGCGCGGTCGGATACTTCAGCGCCTCGGTGCTGGCGGTGCTGGGCCAGGGACTGGATGATTTCGCCGCTCGTGGCGGCGCGATGCGGATCATCGCCTCGCCTCAGCTGAGCGCCGAGGACGTGGAGCAGATCCAGGCGGGATACGAGCTGCGTGTCGTGCTGGAGCAGGCGGCGCTGCGCGATCTCGAGCAGGCGGCCCAGGATCCGCGGGCCGCGAGCGGGCTGGGCAAACTTGGCCTGCTCATCGCCGAGGGTCGGCTCGACATCAAGCTCGCCTACATCAGCTCTGGCGACCGGGTCGGCATCTACCACGAGAAGATCGGCATCTTCCGTGACGGACACGACCTGGTCGCGTTCAAAGGCAGCGCGAATGAGACCATGCCCGGGCTGGTCGGCAACTTCGAGTCCATCGAGGTCTTTCGCACATGGGAGCCGGCAGACAGCTCGCGTGCCGTACGGATCAGCCAGGATTTCGACGACCTGTGGGACGACCAAACTCCGCTGCTGCGGGTGATCGACTTCACCGAAGCCGCCAAAACGGTCATTCAACAATGCGGGAAGCGCACCGCTCACCAGATCGAGCCCGAGCTGCCGCTCTTGGATGGTGCCGTCATCACCCTGCCCCGCCCGGAGACGTCCGGGCGGCTGGTGATCCCCAGTGAGTTGACCGTGCGGGACTACCAGAAGCAGGCCGTCGAACGCTGGTTTGCAGCCGGTGGCCGCGGCATCCTGCGCATGGCCACCGGCACCGGCAAGACACTGACCGCGTTGTGCGCCGCGGCGCAGCTGACCCGCATGCTGCACAACCGCGGCCAAGGGTTGCTGACCCTCGTTATCGCCCCGTATCAGCACTTGGTCGATCAATGGTCCAAGGACATCGCCTGGTTCGGTATGCAGCCCATCCGCGCGTATGAGTCCACCAACAGCTGGTACGGCAAGGCGTCCTCGCTGCTGGACGCCCTGGCGCTGGGCACGGCGCACGGCGGCGTCATCGTCACCACCAACACCACTTTCGCCGCCGACCCGCTGCAGTCCATTCTGGCCCGCTACCGCGGTCGCCTTCTCGTCATCGCGGACGAATGCCACAACCTGGGCGCCAAACGGTTGCGGGAGAAGCTTCCTGCTTCGGCCGGCTACCGGCTGGGACTGTCGGCCACGCCGGAGCGCTGGTTCGACGACCAGGGCACCGCCGCACTCACGGACTACTTCGGCGACGTCGTCTTCGAGATGGGCATCGGCGACGCCATCCGCGCGGGCGCCCTGTGCCGCTACACCTACACTCCCGTTCTGGTCGAACTCGACGACGAGGAGGGGTATCTGTACGCGGAGGTGACCGAGAAGATCGCCAAGATCATCGCGGCCCAGGGCTTCTCCGACGATACGGACGACGACAGCCCCCTTGGCCAGCTGCTGCGGAAACGCTCCAACATCCTGGGGCACGCCCGCGCCAAACTTCCCGCCCTGCGCCGCGAGATCACCGCGCGGCGCAGCGACTGGTACCAACTCCTGTACTGCGCCGAAGGCCGCCACCCCCTCGCCTACGAGCGGGGCGACCTTGATGAGCCGACCCAACTGCAGCAAGCGCTGTCGATGGTCGGAAGCGAGTTGCGTATGCCCGCAGCCCCCTACACCGCCGAAACCAAGCGGCAGGAGCGCCAACAACTGCTGCGCCAGTTCGCCGCCGGCACCGACCTGCAGGTCCTACTGTCGATGAGGTGCCTCGACGAAGGCGTGGACGTGCCCGCCGCCCGCACCGCCTACCTGCTCGCCAGCTCCTCCAACCCGCGGCAGTTCATTCAACGGCGCGGCCGCGTGCTGCGCAAAGCCCCGGGGAAGGAACGCGCGGACATCATCGACTTCATCGTCGTCCCCCCCAACGGGGCGAGCGATCTGCAGCACGAGACGGAACGCCGCATGGTCGCCCGCGAGTTGGCCCGGGTCACGGAGTTCGCCCACCTCGCCGACAACGAGGCACACACCCTGGACATCCTGCGCCCGCTGCGCCTGCGCTACGGGCTCTTGGACACCTAAAGCACATGACAGACGACGCAAGTACAGCCCGACGTGGGGAGAGGCACATGGCAACGACGGACAGCTTGAAAGAGATCATGGACGGTCTGTCGCCGGAGGCGAGGAAGCTCGTGGCGAAAGTGTGGCAGCTCGAGCGTGAAAACCTGCACGTGAAAAACCCGACCCTGCTCACGGATGAGATCGTCCGCGCCGCCAAGGAGCTGGCCAAGTGAAACTCCTCAAGCTCACGTTGGACAACTTCCGTGTCTTCTACGGCACCCAGCAGTTGGACCTTGAGGTTGCGCCTGACAAGCCGGCCATCCTTATCTTCGGCATGAACGGTGCGGGCAAGACCACCTTGCTCAACGCGTTCACCTGGGCGCTGTATGGGGCTTTCTCCGACGACGTGGAACACCAGGAGCGTGTGATCAACGACCACGCCTGGGCCCAGACCCCCTTCGGTGGAACGGTCAGTGCTTCGGTGAGAGTCGAGTTCGAGCATGAGGGCCTGTACTTCACGGTGCATCGTGCGGTCACCACCACGAAGAACACCGACGAGCAGATCGATGTGACGGCGAAGCTCACCGTCACCGAATCCGAGCACGGGGTCAGCACCACCGTCACCAACGGCCAGGACCGGATACAGAAGATCCTCCCCGAGGGCTTGCGCCAGTTCTTCTTCTTCAACGGCGAGCGCATGGAACGCATGTTCACCGGCGACCGCACGGACGAGGTCAAGCAGGCGATCAAGACCCTGATGGGTTTGGAGGAGATCGAGCGGGCGATCGGCACCCACTTGCCGCAGGCTTCCCGCAAGCTGAGCCGTCAGGTCGGCAGCAACGGCGACGGGCGGCTTAAGGCGCTGATGGCCGAGCAGGAAAAGCTGGAACAGCAGCGGTTGGACGTACACGATCAGCTGCTCAAGCTGTCAAAGATCGCAGGCGGGTATGAGCGCGAGGTGGAGGCGGCGAACCGGGCGCTCCTGGCCAACGGCAAGGCGGCGCCCTTGCAGCGTCAGCGCGCCAAGCTGAAGGTCCGCCTCGACGAGCTGGTGGCCAAGCGCGACGAGCGCCAGGAGAAGAAGCGGGACCTCCTGGCCAGAAGCAGCTTTCTTGCGTTCACCGGGGGCATCGACAACACGGTGCTGGATTTGGCCGAAGGGATGCGTAAGCGCCGGGAACTGCCGGCGGGTATCCAGCGCGACTACATCGACGGTCTGCTGGAAGACGGGCTGTGCATGTGCGGGCGCGAGCTGCCCGAGGGATCCGAAGCGCGGATGGCGTTGGAAGAACGCCGCTACAACGCAGGCCTCGCCGACGTCGAGACCCGCTGGATGTACCTGCGTGGCAAGGCCGCCGATCTGACCCTGGCCCGCGCGGATCTGCTGGCGAAACTTCGGGAGTGCGTCGCCGACATCGAGGAGATCGAAGCGTCGATCCGGCAGATCGATGCCGAAGAGAGCGACATCGCCCGCGAACTGGAGGGCGTCGACGTGATGGACGTCCAGCGCCTGGAGGAGCGGCGCAAGGAGTTCGACCGCAAGCGCCTGGACGCCCTGCAGCAGCACCGGGAAGCGAAGTCACAGCTGACCGAGCTGGCCGAGCAGATCGACAAGGTGCGGCGGCAGTTCCACTCGGCACAGGTGCAGGACGAGGAGTCCAAGCGCATCCAACGCCAGGTCCAGCTGGTCGACGAAGTCCTGACCGCCTTCCAAAAGATCTTGACGGTGAAAACCGAGGAGGTCCGCCAGCAGCTCGATCACAAGGTCAAGAGCGTCTTCGGGCGGATCTGCATCAAGCCCTTCACCCCCAACCTGACCCCCTCCTTCGCCCTGGAACTGATCAACCACTCGGCGGGCGTGGCGGCGGCCCGCAGTACCGGTGAAAACCAGATCCTGGGCCTGTCGTTCGTGGGCGCCGTCTCCGAATTGGCCAAGGAGACCCACGACCGCAAGCAGAAGAGCGCCGACGCTGTTCTGGGGGGTGGGGGAGTGTATCCCGTCGTCATGGACGCCCCGTTCGGAAACCTCGATGTGGCCTACCAAAACGACGTCGCCGAATCCCTGCCGAAGCTGACATCGCAGATCGTCACCTTGCTGTCGAAGTCCCAGTCCCGCGGCATGGTGCTGGACCACCTCGGACAGGCAGCCTCACGCATGTATGTGCTGCGCTCCTACATCACCAACACGGGCGCCGATGAGGACAGCATCACCATCCACGGCCGCGAGTACCCCTACGTCTCCCACGGCGAGTTCAACCACACCGTCCTTGAAGAGGTGACCGTCTGATGGCCGTCGAGATCCGATTTCGGCGCCCGGCCGAACACGAGCAGCTGCTGGCCCTCCTCACCGGCAAGGACGGCCCCTTCCGCGCCAACTACGAGGCACTGCTGTTCGCCGCAGCCCTGGGACGCAGGAAGGAACGCCGTGTCCAGTTCGAGAAGTCGGGCGAAATGATCCGCTACGCCCTCGTCGAAAACCGGGACTACGGCGATGTCCTCATCGACCTCATCGCCGCTGCCGAGGTCCCCGAGGACGCCAAGATCCTCGCCGATGACCGGCTTGCCGAGCGACTGAGGATCTTTGAGGAGTACGCCAACGGTGGGCTGCACTGCCTCCAGGCAGAGATCAACACACGTGGCAGCCGCGATCTCGTCGCCATCGTCAGCTCGCTGGTGCTGGATGCGCTCACCCCCACCGCGCCCACCGACGACGACCCCGTCAAGGACATGCTGGACGCCCTGGAGTGGTAGCACCACGCAGCTGGCCGGCCCGTCGGCGCCACACGCCTACGGGCCGCAAGCCGCACGGCTTCGCCGCCGACGCAGCCACGTGACCGGCTGCGGCCCCGATTGACCGGGGCCATCGATGTGACACCCACCCCAACGCACGAGATGTGGAACCTCACGTGACTGGCCCGATCGAACCCACGTCGCCCCCGCGCATAGCGCTTGCTGACCTGCTGCCAGCCCTGCGCTGGGCAGACCCCCGCCAGCTGGGGCCGCTGCTGGACGATGCCCGCCTGCCGGAGTCCTGGTGGAATCACACGCCGCTCACCGACGCCATCGCCACCACCAGCGCTGAGGAAGTGGCCCACCGCGCTGCGAGGGCCCTGCACGCCTACTGGCCGCACCTCACGCTCGGCGTGGCACTGCCCCAGCTGTGCTTCTGCCCCGAGGGCCAGGAGACGGACCTGCAGGTGACGATCGAGCACGCGGCGTCCCACGCACCTGCCGACACGGCAGATGAGGTGATCACACGGCTGGTCCTGCCGCTGCTTCGCCCCTTCCTCACCGGCGGACGCAACCTGAACAAACCCGCTCCCGCTGCATCACCCACCGCATCCGTCGCCGAGTCGGACCTGGACATCCACGCGGCGACCATGCTGCTGGCGCGCCTGCTCCCGCACGACGCCCCCTCCGCCATCCACGCTGCCGTGGACGCGCTGCGCACGTGGACCCAAGAGCGCGGCGGCGAGGACGAGGACAACCACGCCCCCGCCCGGAACGCGGACGAGCCGCACGAGGCGACGCCGCACGCCAAAGCCCCAGCGATCATGGAGCCGGCGCCGAACCTGGCGGATGAACCGCTGATCGCGCTCGCCCCTTTGACCAGCGACTGGGACAAACGGCAGCTGGCCGTGGCGGCAGCACGTACCTTCGGCCCCAGCCGGATGTCCCTGGAGATGCTCGGCGAGCAGTTCGGGGTCAGCCGCGAACGCGTCCGGCAGATCCAGGTCGATCTGGAGAAAAAGCTCCAGCTATGGCTCCACTCCGACAGCAGTCAGCCCTTCCTCGGCCACCTCCTCGCCGTCCAGGAACGCCTGGGACCGGTGGCCACCGAGGAAGAGCTGCGCGCACTTCACCCGGCCCACGAACGGACCATCCCCGCGCTGGACGTTCCCCTGTGGCAGGTCATCGCCTCGCTGCTCCCCGACCGCACCTGGACGAGCGGCTGGCTGATACAGGGTGATCTCGACGAGCGCCTCGAGCACACCCGCGTACAGCTCACCCACCGCTGCCAGTCGTCGGCCCCCGCCTGGGCCGACATCGTGGACCTGCTGGCGCACCAGGGCATCCGTGAATCCGCCGCGCAAGAGTGGATCCACGCGGTCAAGGGCTTCCGCGTCATCGACGGGCACCTGCTGCCCTGGGGCCGTTCGATCAGCGACCGGGCCGAAGCCGTTCTCACCCTGGTGGGGCACCCCCTGTCCATGGACGACCTGCAAGCCCGCCTGGATGACGGAACGACCCTGGCCAGCCTGCGCAACCAGATCCAAAGCGACGACCGCTTCCTGCGCCGCGACCGTGATCTGTACGGTCTGCGCCGGTGGGGCGGCATCGAGTACCTCGGCATCCGCGAGATGATCATCCGAGAGCTCGAATCCGCCGGCGGCGAAGCCAAGGTCGAGGACATCGTCACCGCCCTGTGCGCGCAGTTCGACGTGTCAGAGAACTCCGTCCACACCTACCTCGCAGCCCCCGAATTCGACCGCTTCCAGCGAGGCTGGGTCCGCGTAGCCGCCCCCGCCGTAGCCGACTACCAGCCGCGACGCGACGTTGCACAGACCCGCCGTTGCTTCCAAACCGGCCACGGCACCTGGTGGTACCGACTCGACGTCAACGGGGACCATCTGCGCGGATTCGGGTTCCCCATCCCGGCGGGCTTCGCCGCCCACTTGGGCCTTGCCCCCGGCGGCCGCGTAGAACTGTCCCACGACGTCGGCACCGTCCAACTCGCCTGGCGCAACCAGCCCACCTGCGGCTCCCTGCGCGTCCTGCTCGAACGGATGGACGTAGTCGACGCAGACCACGTGTTCCTGACGGCGAAGGACGGCCACCTCAAAGCGCTGCGCCTGGCTGCAGAAGAAGAAGCCACTCTCACGGATACCCAGCGAGCCCTGCGCCTGATGGCCCTGTCCGGTCAGATCGCCGAGAAGGACATGCCGCACGTTTTGGGCCGGCGCATCGGCCTCGAGAATGCGACGACCATGGATGAGGTCCTCGCGCACCTCCGCATACGCGGCGACAAGGACATTGTGGAACTGCTGAACCAGCAGTACGAGCCCGCGTCCAGCCCCGCGGTCGCACCCGACGAAGAGCCGCATCTTCCGCCGGCGCCCGCGCCAGAGCCCAGCAGCGCGTCGATACCCTCCCACAGTCCGCCCTCCGATTCGCAGCCGGCCAGCGACACGCAGGCTGCGCTCGAGCAGCCTGCGTTTCGGGACCCCGCGTGGGACGAGGAGATCATCCCGCTGCTCGACGAAGACAGTGAAGCCGACCTGATTCGCCTGGTCCACGCCGTCGCCGCCCGCGGCAAGACCGCGCCCATCTTCGGGTACGAGCTCGGGGACAGCGGCTGGCCAGCCGACTTCGCCTGGGACCAGGACGCCGTCAAGGTCGCGGTCGTCTCCTCGGCGTCCCCCGCCAGCGCCCACCCAGAAGCTAAGCGCCGCGACGCCGCCTACCGGGACGCCGGCTGGAGCATCCGCAGTGCCGCCGACTGGCTCACGCACCTCGGCGAGCTGCTCACCCTGCTCCCGAACGCCGCCCCCGGCAGCTGAACCCACACCGCGCGGCACGCCCCCTAATCCCCTCGACGATCTGGAAGACGCCCCCTGATGACTGCCCGGCTCAGCCTGTATCAGAAAGCCGAGCAAGAGCTTTACAAGCTCGACCGCTCGGTGAAGGCCAAGTTCTACGACTTCTCCCACCGCTTTCGGGAAAACCCGCACGGCAACGGACTGCAGCTCAAAGCTCTCAAGGGCGACTCACAGATCTTCTCCGCGCGGATCGACGACTCCTACCGCGCCCTGCTCACCCGCACCGGAAGCGACGCACACGGCAACGAGAGCTGGCTGGTCATCGCGGTCCGCCACCGCCGCGACGTCTACGAGCAACTCTCCGTCGCCATCAACCGCGTCTCCGGAGAGATCGAGTTCGTCGACCTCTCGGTCGTCGGTGAAAACGCCCTGCGCCGCGCCGGTATCCGACTCGTCCCTGCCGAACCGGACACCACCAGCCCCGCACCCACCCCAGCACCGGATGAGCAGCCCGACATCGAGCCGGACACCCAGGCAGCCCCGCTGCTGGCCGGGCACTCCGCGCAGCTGCTGCGCGAACTGGGCGTCGCCGAACCGCTGATCGACCTCGCCCTCACCCTCACCGACCCCGCAGACCTCGACCGCCTGGTCGCGGGAGCACCCCTGCTGTCCCAGGACATCCTGTATGGCCTGGCCGCCGGGATGAGCCCGGGCGAGGTACGCGCCGAAATCACCGCCGCGGTCGCCTCACCCGAGAAGATCGACCTCGCCGACTTCGGCGCAGCCCTTGCCCGCACCACCGTCACCACCGTCGACGACGCCCTGCAAAAAGTCCTGGAAGACGGCGACTTCCAGGCATGGAAGGTCTTCCTCCACCCCACCCAGGCGCGCCTGGTCGACCGCGACTACAACGGCCCCGCCCGGGTCTCCGGCGGCCCCGGCACCGGCAAAACCATCGTCGCCCTGCACCGCATCCACCACCTCGTCAAGCAGCTCAAGCCGGGCCGCGACAAGCCCATCCTGCTGACCACCTTCACCAAGAACCTCGCCGCCGACCTGCACGCCCGCCTCAGCGACCTCATCGGCGCCCCCGACCTGATGGCCCGGGTGGAGATCACTCACATCGACGAGCTCGCCTACAAGGTCATCACCGAAAACGCGCTCACCGGCCGCACGAGGCGCCGCGTCGATGACCGCACCGCCCTCGACGAGATGCGCACGGTTCTCACCGAACTCGGCCAGCAGGCAGCGTGGGAACCCGAGTTCCTCATGGAGGAGTGGGAGCAGGTCATCCTCGGCCAGTCCGTGACCACCCGCTCCGCCTACTTCCAAACGCGCCGAGCCGGCCGCGGGCACCCCCTCACCCGCCCCGAGCGAGCCGCCATCTGGAAGATCCTCGACCACTTCACCGCCCGCCTCGACAAGAAGGGCATCGAGACCTGGGGCCAAGCCGCCGAACGCGCCGCCCGCTACGAGATGGAACGCGCCGCCCGCATCCACGCCCGCCAGACGTACAAGGATCAGGTCGGCGGCCGCGACCTGATCCACCGCGACGCCGACGCATCCATCAGCGACCTCAAGCACCGCTACAAGCACATCGTCGTCGACGAAGCACAAGACCTACGCGCCGCCCACTGGAAGATGCTGCGGGCGATGGTCGCCCCCGGCGACAACGACCTGTTCATCGCCGGCGACACCTACCAACGCGTCTACGACAACCACGTCTCCCTCGGCTCCCTCGGCATCAACGTCCGAGGCCGCTCCGCCCGACTGTCCCTGAGCTACCGCACCACCAAGGAAATCCTCGCCCAAGCCCTGACCGTCATGTCCGGCGAAACATACGACGACCTCGACGAGGGAACCGACACCCTCTCGGGCTACCGCTCCGTACTGCACGGCCCCGTTCCCGAGCTGCGCGGCTACACCACCTGGGCAGAGGAACTCGACGGCCTCGCTACCACGTTGCGCACCTGGCGCGACGAACTCGCCACCAGCAACAATGCCGCGGCACACGACCAGGGGGGTCTGATCGCCGTCGCGGTCCCCGACCGCGACACGGTCAGCCAAGTCATCTACCACCTCGCCACCCAAGCAGGCCTCGACTGCGCCCAGCTGACCTCGGACGGCCCCCGGGGTGGGGGAGCGGTTCACGTGGGAACCATGCCCCGCTTCAAGGGACTGGAGTACCAGCGCCTTCTCATCGTCGGCGCCAACGACAGGCTCGTGCCCCGGATGGAGGCAATCGAGCGGTATCGCACCGAGGACCCCGCACGCTACCGCCGCGAGCTGCGCAAAGCCCGCTCGATGCTGTTCGTCGCCTCCACCCGCGCCCGGGACGCCCTCACCATCACCTGGCACGGCGATCCCAGTCCCTTCCTCGCCAAGACCACCGCCGACCTTGGGCAAGCCGACCCCAAGTAGCCCCAAGGGGAATCTGGTGCGCCTCCCGCTCAGCGGCGAACTGCAGCGGGAGGTGGACCCGGAACGACATCCGTCGGTCACCCGCCAACGCGGGGGTGCAGCGGACAGCAGGCGGTAGACGTTGTGCCGGCCACCGTCCTCCCTGCCGACGCGAGGGAGCCCGCCGACGCGGGAGCCGCTGCGCGTGGGGCACCTGCAGGGGGACGCCACCATGCCGGGCGCGGTGTTACCCAAGGGCCCATGTGGCAGCTGCACCGCCCGGGCGACCACCCGCGCGGCGGGAAGTCATTCAGCTCGACGACGGGCTACACGGCGGAGCTGACGCCGATGCCGCAACTCCCCCTGGAGGTAAGGGGCGGGGCGCACGCCGGAACCGCGCGATCACGGTCAGCGCCGTCGACGGAGGTGCGCGCGTATCGCACTCCAACTCCAATTTCGGCCCCGTGAGCAACAGTTGCTCGGCCAGGCCGCCCTCTAGAGATGAAGCTGTCGCGCCGAATCCTCGTCAGGAGGCTTGAAAGCGCGCTAAGTTGGAAGCATAACTTCACATCCTCCACATCGACCGCGTCCCACCGCATGGGGGCCGCAGTCAGACCCTAGGAGACCACTATGCTCACTGAGCAGGCGCAGCATGCGCTGAAACTGCTGTACCGCCGCGCCAAAAACACCGGCGACGCCTTCAATCTCGAGCGCATCGACCGCGCCCTCGACGAGGTCATCCGTCTCAACTCGGACGCTCCCGCCGCACACCAGGTCCGCAGCGCCTGGGCACACGCTGGCACTGTCCTGCGCGAGCGCCGCGCCCTTGCTCCCGTCACTCCCATCAGCGAGACCGACTCGTACCGCGAACCCGGCGCCCTCGACGAGGAGTTCGCAGCCACCGACCTGCGAGCGTGGCTCCAGACCACGAACGCGCTGACCGCATCGCAGCGCACCGTGCTGCGACAGCTGAGCGCTGACCAGGACCCCTCTGACCTGGCTGCCGAGCGCGGTCTCTCCCTTCCGCGGATGCGTGAGCAGATATCTCGGGCTCGTCGACATGCCCGTAGCGCCTATGCCGCCGAGGTCGTGGCGGCGTGAGAACTCCCCGTCTTTTGCGCCTGCGCCCCTGGGTGGTACGCGCCATGATTCCCGACCAGCTGATCGGCACCTATGTGCTGTTCCGCAACGGCACGGAGTACTACATCGGACGCAGCGACACCTGCCTGCGTCGCCGGCTGCTGGCGCACTGCACCACCGCCCGCGCCGACTACTTCACCTACGACGTACACCCCACCCCGGAACTGGCGTTCGCCATGGAGTGCAGCCTCTTCCACGGGTACCGCCACCACCTGGCCAACGTCCTCCACCCGGACCGACCCGACCACCAGAACCCGAAGTGCCCGTTTTGCCTGGATAGCCTCGCCAGCACGCTCACGGGCCGGCTTCGAACCAAGAATCTTCGTAAGTAACCCAGAACACCTCAAAGGACCACTGCTATGAGTATGAAGCCGACCTTCCAGGGCCCCGATGCGGGTGGCCCACAGCCCACCCACACCTCGCAGGCCGCCATCATCCAAATCGACACCGCCTTGGAGTCCATGCGCGATTCCGGCTTCGACCTCACCGCCGCGGCCGGCGAGCCGATCGACAACTCCATCGAAGCCGGCGCAGCCCACATAAAGATCGCGACCACCTTCGGCCCTCAGAAGCGATCTATCGAGGAGATCGCCTTCGCTGACAACGGTCGGGGCATCAAGTCCGAGATCCTCGCTCACGCGCTGTCCATGGGCTTCAGCACCCGGTACGGGCAGAGGGGCAGCCTGGGCCGTTTCGGTGTTGGCCTCAAGCTTGCCGGCCTCAGCCTCGGTCGCCGCATCGACGTCTACACCAAGCTGGCCGGCGACGACACCATCCGGCACGCCTACCTCGATCTGCAGGAAATCAGCAAGAAGCAGCAGACCCACATCGAGGCCCGCGAGGTGTCGGGGTGGCCCGCCGCCTACGAGCACTTGATGCGCAACCCTGACGGGGCACAGGTCGACTCCGGCACCCTGGTGATCTACGGAAAGATCGACAAGCTCACTGCTGGGGGCACATACGGCACCGGCCTGGACGAGAAGCTTGCCGACCTGCGCAACTTCATCGCCCGGGCATACCGCAAGTTCCTGGACCAGGGGCTGATCATCCAGCTCAACGACGTGCAGATCACCCTCTTCGACCCGCTGTTCCTCCTGGACAACCCGCGGATCCTCAAGCGGCACCCCAAGGAGGACATGCACGGCACGGTGATCGACGCGTCCGACATCCCGATCGCTGACGGCCACTCCATCCACGTCACCGTCACTATCGCGCCCGCCGTCTTCCGATGGAGGACGGGCGAAGGTGGTTACAAGGACCGAGACGGCCGGGATATTCGCGAATACCAGATCCCGGACAGCGCTGGAAAAATCAGCATGGTGCGCAACGGCCGTGAGATCAACTACGACATCGTGCCCAAGCTGCTCCCTGCCGGCATCGACAAGGTTGACCGCTACATCGGCATCGAGGTCACATTTCCCGCCGAACTCGACTCCTTCTTCCAGGTCCGCAACGTCAAGCGCGGTGCCGTCCCCGTCGACAAGCTCCGCCAGGAGCTGCGCCAGTGGCTCGACCGGCCGGTGCGGTCCGCCCGCCGCGCTATCCGCAGCCACTGGGGAGAGGTCGAAACGCAGGAGCGTGCCGCCGCACAGGCACACGCCGAAGCGACGGCGGCCGCTGCTCGCGCGGAGAAGACTGCGCCCATGGGGCAGGCAGGCAAGGAGCTCACCGACGAGGAGACCGAGCAGATCCTGCAGGATCTCCTAGAAGATCTGGGAGTCTCCGACGATCAGGAGAAGGCAGAGGAGGTTCGAGAGCAGGTCCAGCAGAACCCCTTCACTCTGGTCGACGGGGCATGGCGCGGCAAGGAAATGTTCGACATCGACCACCTCAACGGCAAGGCAATCATCCAGCTGAACCACCGCCACCCCTTCATCCGCGACATCTACGACCGGCTCAAGGCCGTCGCCGACGATGGCGCCAACGGCATGGAACCCGAAGAGCTCATCGCGCTCATCCGCAAGACACAGACCGCTCTCGACACCCTCTTCTTCGCGTACGCCAAGGCGGAGAACATGCACCCCAAGCCCGACCAGTTCGACGACCTGCGCAGCTACTGGGGACAGTTCACCCAGTCCTACCTGCAGGAGCTGCGCAACGAGGAGTAGTCACCTCGCCCTCCCGGCGCTCCTCAGCCCACGCCCCGAACCACGGTTCGGGGCGTGGGCACTGGCTCCAGGCCGACTCGGTCCACGGGCCTTGCATGTACGGCACCATCCAGCGTCCGCATCGCGTTCCCCGGGACCGATGCTCAAGCGTGACCCGCTTGACCACGCCCTGACCATCGTCAAGGCCCATACCCCGCGCCCAACCGGCGTCCTGGTACTGCTGGACGCGGACGACGACTGCGCCGCCGAACTGGCCGGCATCTTGCGCAGCCACGCACAAGCCACCCACCAGGCCATCGACCCGCTCCTGTCCGGAACCGACGCCGTGCTGCTCGCCCCCACCGCGGGCGGCAAAACCGAAGCCGCCACCTTCCCCTGCTGTCCCGGATGGCCGCCGAGAACTGGACCGGCACCTCCATCCTCTACGTGTGCCCGCTCAAGGCGCTGCTCAACAACCTGCTGCCCCGCCTGGAGACCTACACCTCCTGGCTCGGCCGCACCGCCGCCCTGTGGCACGGCGACGTCACCCAGCCCAAGCGCAAGGCCATCCTGCGCCAGCGTCCGGACATCCTGCTGACCACGCCGGAGTCGCTGGAATCCATGCTCGTGAGCGTGAATGTGGACCACCACGCGTTCTTCGCAGGCTTGCGGACGATCGTGGTGAATGAGGTCCACGCCTTCGCCGGTGACGACCGCGGCTGGCATCTCCTGGCCGTCCTGGAACGTCTCCAGCGCGTTGTCGGACGACCCGTGCAGCGCGTGGGGCTGTCCGCCACCGTCGGCAACCCCGAGGAACTCCTGCACTGGCTCCAGGGCGCAGCCGCCAGCACCCGCCCCGCACAGGTCATCGCCCCGCACCTGCACGCCCAGCCCGACACGCTCTCAGGCAACGGGTCAGGCGCCCCCGCAGGGCCGCCACCCGGCGAGGTCCAACTCGACTACGTCGGCTCCCTCCACAACGCCGCCACCGTCATCGCCGCCCTCCACCGCGGCGAGAAACGCCTGGTCTTCTGCGAATCCCGACGCCAGGTCGAAGAACTCGGCGAAAGCCTGTGCGCCAAGGGCATCACCACCTTCCTCTCCCACGCCTCCCTATCCGTGGACGAGCGCCGCCGCGCCGAGGAAGCCTTCGCCGACGCCCGCGACTGCGTCATCGTCTCCACCAGCACCCTCGAACTGGGCATCGACGTCGGTGACTTGGACCGAGTCATCCAGATCGACGCCCCGAGCAGCGTCGCCTCCTTCCTCCAGCGCATCGGACGCACCGGACGACGCCCCGGCTCCACCCGCAACTGCCTCTTCCTGGCCGTCAACGAAAGCGGTCTGCTCTGCGCCGCCGCTCTGCTGCTGCTGTGGTCGAGGGGCTGGGTCGAACCCGTCGTGCCCCCGCCCGAGCCACGCCACATCGTCGCCCAGCAGATCCTCGCCCTGTGCCTGCAAGAACACCGCATCGGCGACAAGCTCTGGCAGGAATGGTGGGACGGCCTCGCCCCCTTCGGCCCGAGCGCCGAGCCCATCCTCCGGCACCTGGTCAGCGAGGGCTACCTCGACCAGGACGGCGGCATGCTCTTCATCGGCCCCGAAGCCGAACGCCGCTTCGGTCACCGGCACTTCATGAACCTCACTGCCGTCTTTACCGCCGACCCCGAATTCACCGTCCTCAACGGGCGCACAGAAATCGGCAAGACCGACCCGACCCTGCTCACCGAGGAGTGCGCCGGACCGCGACGCCTGCTGCTTGCCGGCCGCAGCTGGCAGGTCACCTACATCGACTTCAACCGCAAACGCTGCTTCGTGGAACCCGTCGACGGCGGTGGCAAAGCCAAATGGAACGGCGGCGGCCTGCCCATGTCCTCCTACGACCTGACCCGCGCCGCCCGCGAAGTCCTTCTCGGCGAGGACCCGCCGACCACGCTCACCCAGCGCGCACAAAGCGCCCTGGCACAACTGCGTGAGCAGGGCACGGAGACTGTTCACCCCGGCGGCAACGTGATCATCCGCGATGGTGCGGGCAAGGACCTGCGGTGGTGGACGTGGGCTGGCCACCGCGCCAACGTCACCCTGGCCGCTACCCTCGCCGGCATCGCAGACCCCCTGCAACGAGGCAACGACCTGTACGTGCGGCTGCGCTCCGACCTCACCCCACACATCTGGAAGCAAGCCACCGCGGACGCCCCCGACCGACTCTGCCTCCCCGAGGTCGACCCCCGCGCCCTCAACGGCCTCAAGTTCAGCGCCGCCCTGCCGCAACGCCTCGCCGGGGCGACCCTGGCCGCACGCCTCGCCGACCTCGATCACGCTGCCCAGACGCTCATGGAACCAGTGCGCTTCGTCGCCGGTTAGAACAACGCGGTCGTACGGGCTGGGCGGTGGGCGTAGTCGGGGATCCGCTGGCATGGAGCGGCAGTGACTTCGTGGCGGGCGGGCGGATGGTTACCGCTGTGCGGTTGCCACGTGGATAGCGCTGCGGATCCTACGGTCGACGGTGCGGTCTTCGGCGAGGGAAGAGAAATGCCGAGCGCAGTCGGGGTGGTCGCGCAGTCCGGCGGCAGCGATGCCTGCGGCGTCCCCGTGCAGGGAGCCAAGCCAGGGCCTGATGTCGTCTTGTGGCTGCCACTGGTCCCAGGCGCCATCCCAGGTACACATGGCACGAATTGCCTCGTCGAGAAGGTCCCAGGATTCAGTGCGGGCGGCGTCGGCAGCCACGCGGTGGAGCCAGGCGACGGCACGGTCGGCTTCGTAGAACTCGACCCGGTTCCTGCCGTCGCCGTGGACATGGCCGGCCATGGCACGCGCCAGGTCGATGCCCTGCTGAGGGTGACGGGACAATGCGGGCGCTGCGTGTTCGAAGGCGAGCTCGGGCAGGATGTGCAGGTAGAGCTCGTAGTCGTCCGGGTTGCTGGCAATCAGGTCCAAGAACGCATCTGCGGCTGCTGGGTCGGTCGGTGATTCGGCCAGCAGGGCCTCGGCCCGCTCGATGGGCAGCTGCGGCGGCTCGTCGAGCTCGCGCTCGATAAGAGCCCGGAACTCCGCGACGGTCTGCGGCCGCAGCCGCGGGTCGAGGTGGGTGGCAGCCCGTACGACACTGCGCCACGGGCTCGATGGCGGCGGCAGCAGCGGCACGTTGGGCTGTGGGGCGCGACCGGTGAGGATCCAGCCGATGACCTGGCCTAGGCTGTAGATGTCGCTGGCGAAACCGGCATGATGGGCGTCCACCGACAGTTCAGGGGCGGCAAAGCCGGGAGAGCCCAGTCCGGCGCCAGTGCGATTGGCTTCGGTGGTCTGGCCAAGGGGGCGACGCACGAGCCCCCAGTCGGCGAGCCTCCACCGGCCGTCCAAGAGTAGAATGTTGGCGGGCTTGATGTCCCGGTGCAGCCATCCGGTGCCGTGAGCGTGTGCCTCGGCGAGCACGCTAGTAACAGCGTCGACCAAGGCACGCAGTTCCTTAGGCCTCTGAAGTTCCATCTGCCGCTCTTCCGCGGTGGCCTCGGCGAGTGGCATGACGAACCAGGTGTGGTCGGGGGAGAAGTCGAGCACGGGCATAACGTGGGGGTTTGCCCCCAGCCGCTGGGCTATCTCAATCTCCCGGTGCATGCGCATAGTCTTGGACCAGGACGAACTGCGCCTTTTGAAGACGACCACGACGCCTGTCGGTTTGTGCGTGGCTCGGAAGACTTCGCCCTGGCCGCCGCCGTCGAACGGGAGCCGTTCCAGGGCGTAGTCCGCGCGGGTGCCGCGAGCTGCCTGCCGTACCTGCTCGTAGGCAGGCAGTCGAAGCACGGGTGATACCCCTGCCAGGGCAGTCTGGACGGCGGGCTCAGCGGCAGACTCTGCTCGTGGCCGGTGTCCGGTGATGCGCATCACGACGGGCTGCACCAGATGGGGATCGTTGGTCGGCACCGAGCCGAGCAGGTAGGCCGACCCGTCGGGGCTCTGGGTCAAACCGAAGACGTCACCCAGCCGCGCCTCCGCCAGGCACTCGCTAGTGCCCGCAAGGACATCAGTTCGGTACACGCTGACGCGGTTGCCCGAGCCATCCGCCGACGCGGTCACCACACTGTTCCTCCCTGTCACCAACAAATGGGCGGGGTAGTGACCAGCAGTATCGATCCACTCTTCGCGGGAGCCGACACCGGTGCTGCGGCCTAGATCGACCACGGTGGAGGACCCGCTGGCCGCCAGGAAGAACCGACGCTGCTCCAGCCATCCCGCTGACAAGACGGTGGCGGGGAACCCGACGGCATAGCGCAACTGGCCCCCCAGAGCTTCTCCGGCGCGGGTCAGCGCGAGCGTGGATGCGCTGGCACCGGCGCCGAAGGTCGCACCAGAACCGGACAGCACCCAAGTCTCTGCTTCAGGCCCGGCCAACAGGACAGAGCCGGGCTCGAATGCACCAGCGACCACGGTCAGCGCCCCCTGGTGCCAGCGCACCAGCGCGCTGCCGCACAACACGAGGAACGAACCGTCCCGCCGCACGAGAGGGGAGCCGTAGCAGCCGGGCAGGGGCAGCAACCAGCGGCACAAACCCCGAGCCGTGTCGACCTCGGCAACGCCCCGCTCAGTCGTAAGGACAAGCTGCTCGCTCCTATAGGCCATGCCCAGCGGGCGCACCGCCTGCGCTGTGCCGACCAGCAGGAGTCGGGCCGATACCCCGGACGCCGCCTGCGCCGCAGCCGAGACGGGGCTGACCAAATGCGCCGAGGGTGTCATCCCAAAAGGTTCGGGACCGGGGTCCCGGACTAGTAGGTCCGTCAAAGGTGTGAACAACTTGCCCCTGAGATAGGCAGCATGTACCAGTTCTGCCAGCGGCTGGAGGCCAGCGATCGCCGCCTCAAGGTGGTCCTGGTCAAGGACAACCGCATCCTCGGGTAGTTTGGCCAGGGTCTGCGAGGAAAGCTGGCCCCCAGAACTCCTTGCCAGTAGCAGCACCCACCGGCCCAGATGCGGATTTCGTCCGGGAATATCACCTACCGGGACGAAGAGTTTCTGACCAGGAGCATCCTCGAAGATCACCCGCAGTGTGTAGCGGTGACCCCCGTGCTCGAAGACGCTTCCGCCCTCGTTCTGCCGTGCGTCCGGGTCTGTCCTCCGAAGCAGGGCGCTGACGATGTCCAAGCACTGCTTGTACTGCTCGGCCCTAGGCAGCTCATCACCACCCCGCCACTGGCCGTACTCAGCCAGCAACTGCCGCTCATCCTCCACCCCGAGACCCCCGCTGCAGAACTATGCCCATAGCGCAGTGCGCCAGGGCTCATTCTCGCGCATCTCGCAGGGCGATGAGTATGATCCGTCCACGGCTCCTTGCCTCTGCCTCGGCGGCCGGTCCTGCACGGGGCATGCGGGTGCGGGCCCCGCGGTGATCGCGGCTTTTCGGCGTGGCGGAGAAGAGCAGACGACGCGGTCGCGCCGGAAAATGTCGGTGTTTTGGCTGTGGCTGTGCCCGACGGCTGGACTGTCTGCGCGGTGAACAGCCGCCCCAGCTACCATCGACGGCCCAGCATCGACACTGATGAGCCTGCCGGAGGCCAGGACGGGCGTCTGGATGCCGGTCAGATGCAGCCAGCCCGGGCCGGTACGAGAGTGAACAGTGTGTCGAACGCGGACAGCCGTGCACCTCCTCCGCCTTCCTCGGCGACCCCGGCTGATCCTCTGGCCAACTGGACATCATTCATTCCGGTTGGCTATTTGCCTTCCGAACTGGCCTCGAAGGCATACCCTTTTCGCTTATGCCAGGCATAACCGATCAGCACCCCCCTCACAAGTACGACACCTCCCGTTGGGAGGACGACGGACCCCTCTTGCCCGGCAACCGGTTCAAGAAGTTCCTACGCAAGGGGATCGAGAGGGCGACCGGCCGCCTGGGTGTGGTCAAGCACATCCACGGAGACGACACACGCAGGCAGCGCTTCCACAACGAAGCTCGGTTCATGCACCAGGAGAGTGGCAACCCGGGCATCCTGCCGGTGTGGGACGTTGACGATGCCCAGGGCACCGAGCCCCGCTGGTAGCCATGCCGCACGCAGAACTCCTGAATAACGCCCTGGGAGACGATGCGACCCTCCTGGATGTGGTCACGCATATCACCTCGCTTGCCGGGACGCTGACCGCTCTGGCGGACCGGGACATCTACCACCGGGACATAAAGCCCGCCAATCTCTTCTGGTATGGCGACGCACCCGTCCTTGCCGACTTCGGGATCGCAGCGATCGCGGGGACACCGGCTGGACTCACCCGCCCCGGAGAGAAGCTCGGGCCGGCGAACTTCATCGCGCCCGAGATGCTCGCCACCGAGGGGGACCATGAGCGCGCCGACGTCTATTCGCTGGCCAAGACCCTCTTCATCCTCGCACTGCCCAAGAATGGGCCCTACCCGCCCCACGGCACGCACCGCGCCGACATGGAGGAGTTCTCCCTGTGGCAGCACAGCGGCAGCCCCGGGCTGAACCGACTGCTTCACCTGCTGGAGGCAGCGACCCAGTACAGCGTCGCCGAGCGACTCACGATGGCTGAGTTTCACGATGAGCTGCGCGCCTGGCTTGCTCAGTACTCCGCTGACTCCAGCCGCTTTCACGCGCGAGTCCGCAACCGGGCGTACCGGATGGGCTTCGACGTGATGATTCCAAGCCAGGAAAAGTTGCGGCGGGACACCGAGGAAACCCGCCGGATGATGCTGCCCTGCATCAGGCGCATCGCCGAAGCCCTGATCGGTCGAAGCGATGCGTGGAGTGAAGAAGGCGACCACACAGGCGGCGATGTGGTGCTCGGCGACTATCGCTGGGAGCCCAACAGTGAGGAAGGCTTCGTTCCCGACGGGGGAACCCTCTGGATGGCCACTGACCCTCGTGATGGGTGCCGCATCGTCCTGCGGGCAATCCTTGACTACCGGGTGTGCTTCACTGCGGAAGCTCAGCAAGGCGGCACCCCTTGGACGCTGGGACAGCAGTGGGGACCTACCCCCTGGCAGCGCCCGCGGATGCCGCAGACCGAAGCACAGGTCACCAGGCTGACAGACGACGTTGTGCAATGGATCGCTCAGCATCACCCCGGGCATGTACCGGCGCAGTAAGCGACCCCATATTCACGGCGGTCGGACGAGCGGCTGGTCGTCGGGCCCCGGTGCCGGGCCGCGTGGGGGAGGGGATGGGGCGGCCGGGCACCGGGGTGGGGGCCCGCCCCCTGCCTTACATCGGGGGAGCGTTGAGGCAAGGGACGGGGGCTTTGGCTGCCGCGGGGATCAGGGGAAGGGGAGGTCGCCCAGAGTGATGACGGTGTACGCGCGGAGTCGGCGCACCATCTGCGAGGCGAGAAACCAACGCAGTCCCGGATGCCCGTAAGGCAGCGCCGCGTCGCTGGCGGGTAGCGCCTGGAGTCCTCCGTCGCCGTACTGGTAGGGGGTGCCGATCACTCCGTATAACGGTGCGCTCTGCACAAGGAACACGGTCGGTCGGCCGTCGAGGTGCGGACACTGTTCCGCCGCTGCTCGGGCGTGCCGGAGGCAGACCGGGGGCTGCGCGGTACGCACCACCGCATCCTGCGGCCGCACCTCACCCGGTCCGGCGAGGAAGACGATGCCGTGGCGGGTACGGGCACTCTGGGCGCACACCTGGCAGCGCAGCTGCTCCATGCACTCGCGCTGGCGGGAGGGGTGGACCATCCGCCAGCACGGCCGCCCGATGGGCAGGCCGTCGGCGTCGATCGTTTGGGAGCAGCGGCCCCACAGCACCCCCCGCAGATCGCGGTCCTCCTTGAGCTCGTCCCAATAGCCCAACTGCAGGTGCCCGTCAGGGCCGCGCATGCCGCGCAGCGAGGACAGCAGGTCGGGGCGCTCGCCGGCGCGGCTGGTGATGTAGGGCACGAGCCGGCTCGTGGCCGGGTTCGCTGCGCTGGCTGTACTCGCGCTCATCGGACGCTTCCTATCGAGGTGAGGGTGTGTGAAGGGTGTGGTGAGGTGCCGCCCCAGACTCGACCTGTCCAGGGTGTGGGGATCTGAGGCGGGCGTGTGGGGGCCCCGCCCGTCGCGGCCCTGCTTGAGACGCTCGCACCGGGATGGCCGGACTGGCTGGGCTGCGACCTGCGGCCGGGGCGGGGGTGGCGGCGCGGCGTTGCCCCTCCGCGCCGCCCTGGGGTTCCGGCCTGTGTTCAACGGGGCGGTGGTATTCGTCAGCGGCGGCGAACGGTGTGGGCGCACCGGGTGTGGATGCGGCCTGCACAGGCGGCTCCACCGGAGGCACTGACATGCCCGTACGGCATGGAGTCCTCACGGTCTCTGATCGGCTTGTCGCAGGCCAGGCACATCTCCACGCCGGTCAGCGCCTCGTAGTGGTCACACAACGCCGTAAGGGAGCGCGCGAGCCTCCGGGCGTAGGCCACAGCCCGGTCCGGCCCGTCGCCGGCGGCGGCCCGCAGCTTGGCGCGGGCCTCGCCGATGCAGGCGAGGGCGCAGTACCGGGGCACGTCATCCATGGGCAGTTTCCCGGCCGCCTGCTCGATTTCGGGG
Organism: Streptomyces sp. NPDC001156; assembly: GCF_053598275.1. Lineage (NCBI taxonomy): Bacteria > Bacillati > Actinomycetota > Actinomycetes > Kitasatosporales > Streptomycetaceae > Streptomyces > Streptomyces sp. NPDC001156. The sequence continues at coordinate 63,918 of NZ_JBSFJX010000029.1, forward strand.
ATGATCAACTGCATGTGGCCGCGCAGCAGACCGGTCAGCCCGGCCAGTTCCTCGCCCTCCGGTGATTCGGTGGCCGGCCCGATCAGGCGGCTGATGCTGCGGCGCATGGTGTCGATGTCGACGGGCTGCGTGAGGGCTGCTGTGGTCACTGGGAGTTCTCCGATCCCCAGCGCGGTCCGAGCACGCGGCGGACGGCCTGTGCCAACGCTGCCGGTGGCACCAGCCGTGCGCCCCGGCACGGGTGGAGGCGGCGGTGGCGCTCTGCTTTCTCCCCAGACGCTCCGGGAGGGATACGTGCTGCAAGAGCGCGGATGCCGTTGGTTTTCCGGGTGTTGGCGCCTGCGGCCGACGCGGATAAGAGTGCGGCCCTGGTGGTGTGCTGTGCTGGTGGGCCAGAGCGTGCACCACGAGGTGGCGTCGAGGCGGGACCCAACCTGTGCCTACCACGCGGGGGCACGCGCTGGTGGCAGCTGGGTGTCACTGCGCGCGGGGCAGCGGTCGGGAATCGTGTGGTCGGCATCGTGCGGCTCCTCGGCACCAACGGCGATCAGGGTGTGTACCACCATGGCCCTCTACGAGAGCTAATTCGAGGACTTCAAGAGGTCTTTCGCGGCGCAGAAGCGGACTTTCTGTGGCTTCCCATGGTGGTGGCTGGTCAAATAGAGGGCTTTGGCTGATACTTGTGTCAGTGCTCAAGACGGAGGTGAGACCAGTGGCACGCCCCGCAGGTAACACGCGGCTCAAGTCGGCCCGTATGGCGGCCGGTTACCACTCGCAGCAGGCTCTCGCGGACGCCCTCAAGGTGGGGGTCCGGCAGGTCCGCAGGTGGGAATCCGACACTCCGCCGTGGCCGCAGCCAGACGTTGCCCAGGCTCTCACCCGGCTGCTGGGCCAAGACCTTGAATCCCTGGGGTTCGCGGCATCGGACGGGCCGCGGTCCGACCGTGTGCGCCGTGCTGTCCTCGCCGATACGGCAGCCGGCGCGGGTCTGCCGGTCGTCCCCACGCAGGCTGTGCCTGTGCAACCCGCCTCGGTTGCACAGGACTTCATGGCCGTTACCCGCTCCCACCGCCGCCTGTACTGGTCGGTCGCTCCCGCCACGCTCCATCCCGCCGCCCTGTCCCACGCCGCGTTGGGGTGCGCCCTGCTCCTGGAGACGGCCGGCCAGACCCGAGAGCGCACCGCGGCCGCCCTCGGCGAAACGTGGCTGCTGGCTGCACGTATTGAATTCTTCGACCTCCGTGACGCCGACCGTGCGCAGCAGACCCTCGTCCGCGCCCTCCAGGCAGCAGGCGAAGCCAACGCACCCCTGCTCGGCGCCGGCATCCTCGCTCATTCCGCGTTCATCCCCGCGTGGGCGGGCGAGCGCGATGCGGCCCTCGAGCGGATGACCGCTGCCCGCACCTACGCCCGCCGCGGCCCGGCCTGCGCGAACCTGCTGGCATGGCTGGACGCCGTCGAAGCCGAATGCGAGACACGCTGCGGCAGCACCCGCAAAGCACTCCAGTTGATCCAGCACGCCGAAGACGTCCTCGCCGCGGGCAGCGACCACCCCAGCCCCGAATGGCTCGACTGGTTCAACCCGGTCCGGCTCGCCGCCTTCAAAGGCAACACCCAACTGAAAGCAGGACACCTGCCCCAGGCCCGCGAGACGCTGCAGAACGCCTTCGACGCCCTCAGCCCCAGCGACGACAAACAACGCACCGTCGTCCTCGGCGACCTCGCCGCCGTCGAGGCCGCAGCCGGCAACCCAGACGAAGCGTGCCGGCAGGCTCTGCGTGCACTGGATGGCCTGGAACGCGCCTGGTACGCGATGGGCATGGACCGGGTGCGAGAAGTCCGCCGGGCCCTGGTTCCGCACCAGCACGAGCCGTGCGTGCGCGAGCTGGACGACCGGCTGTACGGCTGGTCGACGGCGATCAGCGCGCTGAGCCGTTGAACTGGGCGATCAGCCCCGACAACTCCAGGAGACTCTCGACCCTGAACGTCGGGAGCTTCTCCGCTTCCTCAGTCCGCCACTGGATCGTCGCCCACGGCCCGCGCCGCACCAGCGCCGTATGCAGCCCCGCCTGATGAGCCGGACGGATGTCGTTGTCCACCCGGTCCCCGACGTACAGCATCTCCCCGACGCCCACCGGCACCACCTCGGCAACACGCTCGAAGAACTCAGGCGCCGGCTTCGCGGCCCCCCAGTCGTCAGAGGTTCCGATCAGGTCCACATCCTCGCTGAACAGCTCCCGCAAGATCCGGCCGGCACGCACGGTCTGATTCCCGGCGATCCCCAGCCACAGACCATCGGCACGCAGGGCAGCGAGAGCGTCGCGGACGTCGGGGTACACATCGGCCTCGCCGAAGGTCTCCGGCTGTCCCGCTACCGCACGCCGCTCACGCTCCGTATACAGGTCGAAGCCGGGCCGGAACTCCTGGAACGTCTCGCGGTAGTCGCGGCCCTGGGCGATGACGGCGCCGAACATCGCATGGAAGGTGTGCCGCGGTACACCGAGCCAGTCGGCCCACGTGCCGTACTCCGTGGTCTCGTCCACGAGGCACTCGCCGACATCGAAGATCACAGCGCGAATCATGCTGGCAGCGTAACCATGTCACTCTCTCATTCGGCATCGAGTGCGGGTCTCGCAGTATCCGGCAGAACTACGAGGGTGGATCCGAGCCTTGGCAGTCCGAGGTCCTTCGACGGCAGTCCTTCGGAGACGAGGAAGCGTTCGACAGCGGTCGGACTTCCGATGACCGCCAGGCCATCGCCGTCGGTGATCAGCTGAATGTCGTCATCCATCGTCGGCTCCTGAAGTGGCTCTTCGCAGTTGAGGGCGTGGGCGGTGTGCGCGGTGGTGGCCGGGTAGGGGTCGAGGCCTTCCGATGATGGAAGTTCTCACACTGCCCATCTGGAAGACCTCGATGTGCCTGACGCTACCTTCGCCTGCCCTGACCTGACTACGTTCTGTCGCCTCGATGAGCTCGGCTTGGAGGTGACCGGGCAGCGTGTGGAGCCGGATCGGGCGGTTCTTGCCTGCCGCGTCGTGGGCGTCGAGACGGACGGCTGGTGCCGCCGCTGCGGGTGTGAAGGAGCGCCACGGCACACGGTCACGCGGCGTCTTGCGCATGAGCTGCTGGGCTGGCGCCCGACGACGTTGCTGGTCACGGTCCGCCGCTACCGGTGCATCGGGTGCGGGCACGTGTGGCGGCAGGACACGTCCAGGGCGGCCGCGCCGCGGGCCAAGCTCTCGCGCCGGGGTCTGCGCTGGGCGCTGGAAGGGATCGTGGTCCAGCACCTGACTGTCGCGAGGGTCGCCGAGGGCCTGGCGGCGTCCTGGTCGACGGCCAACGACGCGGTCCTGGCCGAGGGCAAGCGCGTGCTGATCGACGACCCGACCCGGTTTGACGGCGTGCGCGCGATCGGGGTCGACGAGCACGTGTGGCGCCACACTCGCCGCGGGGACAAGTACGTCACCGTGATCATCGACCTGACCCTCGTGACCGCACTGTACGTGAGGATCGACGACGAGTGGGCGGGGATCGCCCGCCTGCCCGGACGGCCGCCGAAGCTCAGTCACTCGGAGTTGCTGTGCCTGTGTCGAGGCGAGTGGCCATCAGGCGGCAAAACCAGTTGTTCCGCTGCGGGACATCACGATCTTCGTGATGGACGTGGTGTGTCCCAGGTCGAGCAGCATGCGAACGACGGTGACCACGTCGGCGACGGTGATCATCGTATCGGCCGGGACGGTGTCGGCGGTCCAGGCCGCCATGTCGGTGTCGACGAAGGCCGGGGCGATGGCTGTGGCCATGACACCCCTTCCGGATGCTTCGACGTTGAGGGCTTCCACGAGCGAGATCAACGCCGCCTTCGAGGCGCCGTAGACGGCAAGGCCGGCTTCGGGATACACCCCGGTGATCGATGCGAGTGCGATGACTCGCGTGCCTCGCCGCGGGTTGGCGGCGGCAGCGGCGCGCAGCATCGGCAGCGCGTGCTGCACCAACAGGAGTGGCGAGGTGAAGTTGACGTGCAGGCTCTTGTCCACCCTGTGCGCGGGTGTGGTCTCGAGTGGCGCGGCGGTGCCGACGCCGGCGTTGAGTATCAGCGTGTCCATCGTGCCGAAGGTGTCGCGGTGGAGATCGGCTACGGCGGCGACGCCGTCCCGGTCTGCCATGTCGGCGGCGCGGTGGATGACCTTCTCGGCACCCGCGTCGCTCAGAGTGGCGGACAGCGCTTCGAGATCCTCCGCCGACCGTGAGGTGACCGTCAGTCCGTATCCCTGGCGGGCGAGTTCAAGGGCGATTCCCCGACCGATGCCGCGGGAGGCTCCCGTGATGAGTGCCGTCCTCATCGGTGCTCTCTGAGGGTCGTGCGGCCGAGTTCGAGGTAGGTGGCAACGGATTCACCGGCAGTGTCGAAGCCAGGGCCGCGCGCGGCGCCGGCACGCGCCCGGTGGTCGATACTCGCCGCGATCACCGCGATCTTGAAGTACGCCAGTGCCAGATGGAAGTTCCAGTCGGTGAGCGGGATGCCGCCTGCGCGTTCGTAGGCCGCGGCAAGTGCGGCCGGATCGGGCAGCCGCGGACTGGCCCATGCACTGGGCGAGCCGACGATGAGGTCGAAGGCGGGATCGCGGTAGGCGCACATCATCGCCACGTCTGCGACGGCGTCGCCGATGGTGGACAGCTCCCAGTCCACAATGGCCGCGACCTGTGGTGCCGATGACGAGTCGTGCGACAGGATCACATTGTCGATCCGGTAGTCGCCGTGCACGATGCCCGTCGCCTGTCGTTGGGGTATCGAGCTGGCGAGACAGTCGGTCAAGGCACGGGCGAGATACCCCAGTTCGGCCGGGCCGATCAGCTGCCATTGGCCCCACCAGCGCCGCAGCTGCCGTTCGGCGTAGCCGCCCGGCCGACCGAAATCCCCCAGGCCAACGCGGACGTGATCGACTCGGTGCAGGGCTGCGAGGGAGTTGAGCAGTTGGTCGACGGTCGTGACGAGTGACGCGTCATCGAGCGCGGCGAGTTGATCGCGGGTCCGAACCGTGCGGCCGGGGACGAACTCGGCAACCGAGAATGCCCCACCGAGCAGGGATTCGTCTTCGCACAGCGCGACAGGCCGGGCGACGGGGATGTCGGTGACGGCGAGTGCCGCGGTGACGCGGTACTCCCGTGCGACATCGTGCGCTGACGGGGTGCGCCCTGCCCGTGGTGGCATCCGCAGGACCCAGCGGGATACGCCGTCGGACAGCCGGAAGGTGACGTTTGATCTGCCACCGGCGATGAATTCTGCGGTCAGCGGCCGAGTCACCTCGACACCGGCCGTACGCATCACTGCCGCGACTGAGTCGAGTTCTGTCTCGGTCAGTGTGATGTCGGTGTCGTGTGCGACCACGGCTGTGCCCTTCGCCCCGGTCATCGGCCGTACCTGTCGCCGGTGAGCTGCCGTACCGCTCTGGTGGCTATCGACCAACGGTGTACCTCCGACGGGCCGTCGTATATGCGGAACGGGCGCAGTTCGCGAGCGATCTTGGCGATCGGTAGGTCGCGGGACACACCGAGGCCGCCGCACAGTTGCGTTGCCCGGTCGACGACGCGGTTCAGCGCTTCCGCGGCGAAAGTCTTGGCGACCGATGTCGACTTGGACGCGCGCTCGCCGGCGTCCAGTTCGGCGCAGGCCTGCATGAGCAGAGCCCGGGTGGCGGCGAGGTCGATCTCGTTGTCGGCGATCAGCAGTTGTGCCATGCCGAGGTCGGCGAGGCGGGAGCCGAACGCACGGCGCTGCGTTGCGTATCGGACGGCGACCTCGTGCGTGCGGCGCGCGGCGCCGGTCCACCGCATTACGTGGGTCATCCGGGCCGGCCCGAGCCGCACTTGGGCGTATCGGAATCCGTCGTCCACTTCGCCGAGGACAGCGTCGTCGGGGACGAGGACGTCGACGAACGACAACTCACAGTGCCCGCCGATCATGGACCGGTCCATCGTCGAGATGTGTCGGACCACCTCGATGCCTTCAGTCTCTGCGGGCGCGAGGAACATGGTTGCGCCGCCGGTGTCTCCGGGATCGCCGCTGGTGCGGGCCATGATGATGAAGAAGCCCGCGCCGTCCGCACCGGTGATGAGGTGCTTGCGGCCGTTGATCAACCACCCATCGACGGTCTTCGTCGCGCGGGTGGAGAGCGCGGCCGGGTCCGACCCCGCTCCGGGTGACGGTTCGGTCATCGCGAATGCCGAACGGGTCTGGCCCGTCACCAGGGGCCGCAGGTACTCGTCCCGCTGCTTGTCGGAGGCGACGTGTGCCAGGAGGTGGACGTTGCCTTCGTCGGGGGCGTTGATGTTCAGCGCCATCGGTCCGAACAGCGAGTAGCCCGCTTCCTCGAAGACGGGCGCTCGTTCGGACATGCTCAGGCCAAGGCCACCGCAGTCGATCGGGCCGTGCGGGGAGAGGAGCCCGGCGCCTTGGGCTGCGCCGTGAAGGCGCACACGCAGGGCGTCGCCTCCTGCGGCGTGCACGTCTCCGTCGTACTCGTCGTCGATGGGTAGAACTTCGGCTCGGATGAACTCTCGGGTCGCGTCCATGAGTTTGTCTACGGCAAGCACGGGCGCACCTCCCCTCGGATCGATGGGTATCTGGCTGTTTTCGGCCCGCGCTTTATCGGGTGCCGCGGCCCGGATCAGCCACGAGGTGCTGAAGGAACCACTCGGTCGCCGCCTTGCTGGTCTCCTCGAAGTGGGCCACGTACGTCTGGAAGTGCCCACCGGCGTGTATCACGACGTGCTTCGGTTCCCGGGCCGTGGCGAACGCCTCCAGCTGGATCTCGGGGAACGTCGTCGTGTCGCTACGGCCGACGATCATCAGCCATGGCTTCGGGGCGAGGTACGGGAACCACCCAGCGGGCTCGAATTCGATCATGTGGCCGACCGAGCGGAGAGTGACCTGGTTCTTCCACTCGGGGGCGCCTTCCTGGCTGAGCTCGATGAACCGGTTGTGCACCACCGGCGGCAGCGCGCAGAGCTCCTCGGGGTCGGTCGAGAACACCGGGATCATTGCCGGCTCCTTCCCGAGGCGGCGCGCCTGACGGTCCTCGCGGAGCCTGTCCTGGATGAGTTTGAGCTGGGGGCGGGAGAACATTTCACGGCTGTTGCGGTGGCCGCTGACGTTGGGTATCTGGGAGACGACACAACGCACACGTGAGTCGTTCGCGCCGATCACGGCCGCGAGACCACCGGCGTAGCTCGATCCCCACACGCCGAAGCCGGCGTCGGCGTCCACCCCGGGCAGCGTCTCGGCGAACGACAGGGCGTCGCGCCAGTCCTCGATCTGCTGGTACGGATTTACCTCCAGACGCGGGGTGCCGTCGGAGGTGCCGAAGCCGCGGTGGTCGTAGACGAGTGACGAGAAGCCGGCGGCGGCGAAAGCGGCGGCGTAGTGGTCGATCTGTTCCTTCACGCCCGAGAACCCGTGCGCGAGAACGATGCAGGGCTTGGGGCCGTTGCCGCTGCTGTGGAAGTACCCGCGAAGCGTTGTCCCGTCTTCGACCTGGAACTCGACATCCTCACGCACTGTTGGCTCCTACTCCCCAGTTCTGAATATGGCGTCAGTTTTGGAACCTAGAGTTGCCCCAAGGGTCCTGTCAACAGATCCGCAGTGCGGTGCGCCGGAAGGCGGCCGCGTCGGCGAAGCGTTGGCGCTGCCGACGTCGGTGACCGGCCCGGGCGGGGCAGCGGCCCTGAACGTGTCGGGCCCGTAGAAAAAGTGCTGAACCGTCAAGAAATAGTCTTGAGGCCGGGTCATCTGTGTGCGGATCCTGGCGCCCGGCATCTGCGCAAGACCGTGCGCCACCGACGGAGCGGCTGCCTGGTGCAGTCGGCCGCCGATCGGACAACTGCCTGTTCGCCGTTGGTAAGTCACCCCTAGGCCGTTGGCGAGCGCTTCTGATCAGGCGTCACAGAGCATCGTCAGGGCGTTGGGTGCGGAGTCTGCGCTGTTCCTTGACGGCTGCGATGGCTCAAGTCACACTCCCTGTACTAAACATGGCGCCAGATTCAGAAATGGTGCCTGAGCAGGAGGAGGAGTGCTGTGGCGCGACGATTGGCGGCGTTGCTGGCCGTTGCGGTTCTGGGCGTCATGGCGGGATGCTCGCCGCCGAACGCGCAGTCCGGGTCCGGACCCATCGTGCTAGGAGGCGTGTTCGACCTGTCCGCCACGGCTTCCACGCTCGGCAAGCCGGCGCAGCAGGGCGCCCAGTTGGCCGTCGATGAAATCAACAGCCGCGGCGGCGTACTGGGGCGCAAGCTCGAACTGAGTTCTGCCGACGAAGGATGTGACACCACCAAGGGCGTGGCCGCAGTCCGCAAGTACATGAGCGACCGCGCCTTCATGCTCTTCGGGTTCTCCTGCAGCCCCGTCGCGCTCGCGGTCAAGCCGCTCGCCGAGGCGCAGCACATCCCGATGCTCGTCACGACGGCAACGGCAACGGAGATCACCCGGCCGCCCGCGCACTACGTGTTCGACTCCAACGTGTCTGCCGCGGACGAGGCGCGATCGCTGACGAACCTCGTGCTTCCGCGGTACAACCCGCACAAGATCGCGGTCGCCTACGTCGGCAACGACTACGGGAAGGCCGCCGCGGACGGGGTGAAGGCCGCACTGGAAGCGAAAGGCCTGGGGTCGGCGTACCAGGGCGTGGAGATCCCGCTCGATGCCACCGACTACAGGGCCCAGTCCCTGATACTGGCCCGGTCCAAGCCGGACGTGATCCTGACCGTCGTGTACTCGACCCCTCCGCTGATCAAGGCGCTGCGGCAGGCCGGTGTGACAGCCCCGGTGGTCTCGTTCAGCGGCGGCGTTCTCGAGGCGACCGTCACGCCCCTGGCGCAGCAGGGCCTGCTGAAGGGCTTCGTCAGCTCCTGGTACGCACCGACCGAGCTCGGCACCAGGAGCACGAGCACAGCGATGAGCCACTTCGCGCAGGCCTACCACCAGCGCTACGGGAAGTACCCGGACTCCGTCGCACTCGAGGGCTACCAGGGGATCAAGCTGGTGCAGAAGGCACTGGAAAAGGCCGGTGCCGTCGATGCAGACAAGTTCGTCAGCGCGATGGAGTCCCTGAAGACCGTGGACTTCGGTCTCGGCTTTCCGATGAGCTTCTCCAAGGCGGACCATTCCGGACCCGAGCAGATGTCCCTGGTCCAGTTCGAGTCGAACAAAGCACCGGACGGCAACGGATTGTACGGCAGCGTCAAGATCTTCAGCGCCCCGTCCAATAGCTGAACATCGGTCAGGAGCACTTCGTGGATGTCCTATTGGCCGGCCTGCAGGCCGGTGCGCAGTACGCGATCCTTGCCGGCGCCCTCGTGATCGTCTTCAAGACCACCGGGGTGTTCAACTTCGCGACCGGTACCTTCGCCACCGTCGGCGTCTATGTGACGCTCGCGATCAGCGATCTCCCGATCCCCGGAGCAGGTGCGGTGATCCTGGGATGCGTGGCGGTCGGTGTTCTGTCCGTGCTGATCGAACTCGTCGTCGCCAGACCGATGCAGCGGCGGCTGCCGGCCTCCGGTGCACACGTTGTCGTCGTGCTGCTTCTGCTGCTGATGGTCCTGGGAGAGGGCACCGTCCGGCTGATCTACTCCTCCCAGCCGCGGTCCATCCCCGCGAAGCTGGCCATCGACGGCGTGACGACAGTCGCAGGCTTGCCGATTTCGCAGGTCACGATCGTCACGTTCGGTTCGCTGGTGGCAGCCTCACTGGCCAGCCTGTTCCTTCTGCAGCGAACCAGGGCCGGCATCATGGCACGCGCCGTGGCGGCCGACGCACGAGCGTCGGAAGTCGCGGGGATACGCGCGAACGGGTTTCGCATCGCCGCCTGGTGCCTCTCCGGAATGCTGGCCGCGTACGCCGGCTGGCTCCTGGCCAACTCGGTGAGCACCGCCCCGACCATGGCTCAACTCCCCATGGTCAAGGCCATCGCCGGCGTCGCGCTCGGAGGCCTCACCAACCTGCCCGGCGCGATCGGCTGCTCCGTACTGATCGGTGTCCTCGAAGCCATCGCAGTCGTGCACATCGGAGGGTGGGCAACGTCGATCCTGCCGCTCGTTGTGATCTTCGTGATGCTTCTGGTGCGCCCGGACGGGTTGTTCGGGACGCGAGAGGCGGTGCGGGTATGACCGTCGACGTTGCGGCCCTGCGCGAAGGCGACCACCGGTCCTGGCGGACCGCCAGACACCTCAAGAGCCTCAGGTGGGCCACGCCGCTGCTGCCGCTGGTAGCCACGACCGTCCTGTGGGGAATCGGCAGCGACTACTGGACGTACCTCGCCGCCCTCTACATGGTCTGGCTGATCGCAGGCCTGGGCATGAACCTCGTCATCGGAAGCGGTGGGCTCACAGCACTCCACGGGCCGGCAACGATGGGTGTCGGAGCCTATGCGGCCGTCCTGTCGATGGAGCACAAAGTACCCGTTGCGCCGGCCGTCCTGATCGGGGGAGCGGCCGCAGGTGTTCTGATCACGCTTCTGCTGCTGCCGACGCTGCGACTGCGGTCCTTCTACTTCACGGTCGCGACGTTCGTCGCGGTTCTCCTGGTCCAGAACGTCCTCAACGAGGCCGTCTCCATCACCGGAGGACCGTACGGAAAGATCGTGCCCGCACCGACGATCGGAAGTCTCAGGGCGATCGACGGCACGCTGGTCCTCGCCGCGGTCTATCTCGCGCTGGCCACCGGTTTCATCGCGTGGCTCGCGAGATCGGCGTTCATCGTGAAGCTGCGAGCAGTGCGGGACTCGACCGAGGGAGCGAAGTCCGCCGGTCTCTCCGTCTTCCGGATCCGCGCCCAGGCGGTCTTCATGTGCAACGTCCTTCTCGGGGTCGCAGGCGCCTTGCTGGGTGTGGTGACCGTCGCCATCGTCCCGTCGACGTTCGGTTTGCCGGCGATCGTTTCCACCCTGCTGGTGGCATGGGTGGGCGGCTTGGATCGTTTCTCCAGCCCCGTCATCGGCGCGCTCCTGGTCAGTGTGGTGCCCGCAGTGTTCACCGGGCTGCAGGGGTACTCGGACTTCTTCACCGTCGCGGTGCTGTTCGTCGTATTGATGCTGGCGCCCAACGGAGTGCTGGCGATGCTTCCCGGTGCCTCATCCCGGCGGGTGCTTCGATGAGCCGATTCCGAATCGCCGGTATGACCGTGGCATTCCAGGGCGTCACCGTGGTCGATGGTGTCGATCTTTCCGTCGAGGCCGGGCAGGTGCATGCCGTCATCGGACCGAACGGTGCCGGGAAGACCACCCTGCTCAATGCCGCGACAGGCGTGATCCGTGCTGCCGCCGGGCACGTGTACATCGACGACGTGAAGCTTCGCGGGCGAAGCCTGGACAGCAGCGTCCGCCAAGGACTGAGCCGGACGTTCCAGCACTCCCAGGCATTCGATTCACTGACCCCGTTGGAGCATGTGGCTGTCGCCCGCCGGGTGAGCCGAGATGGATCGGACCGGACCGTCGACTTCGCGCACGATCTCGCACGCGGCCTGCCCGATCGACCCGCGTGCGAACTGGACGCGTGGGGGCGGCGCACGGCGGAGCTGGCGCGAGCACTCGCCAGCGGCCCACGCGTCCTGCTGCTCGACGAACCCGCCGGCGGCCTGGACGACGAAGGCCGACGCACACTTGCCGGTGTGCTGGACGGGATCCGTGACCTGGGGATCGCCACGGTCCTGATCGAACACGACATGCGCCTGGTGCACGGGGTGTGTGATTACGCCACGGTCCTCGACGCCGGTCAGGTCGTCGGAAGTGGCCGCCCAGCCGAGCTTGCCAACGACGCGCACGTTGCCGCGGCATACCTAGGGGGTGCTCCCAGTGGCGCTGAGTCTTAACCGTGTCGAGGTGACGTACGGGCGCATCGTCGCGCTCCGCGGCATCACCGCAACCGTGGAGGACGGACGGATCCTTGGAGTCCTGGGTGCCAACGGCGCCGGCAAGAGCTCGCTGGTCGACGCCATCGTCGGCCGCGTGCCGTACCGAGGGCACATCACCGGCCCGACCGGTTCACTGGACGGGCTGCCCACATGGCGACGGCTCCGGCAGGGTGTCGGATTCGTCCCCCAGGACCGTGACCTGATCGGTGAGCTCACCGTCGAGGAGAACATCCTCATCGCGACGGCGGGGTTGAGCCGCCGACAGGCCTCCGTCCACCTCGCACGAAGCTTCGAGGACTTTCCGAGACTCGTCCCGCTGCGGCACCGCAAGGTCGGGCACCTCAGCGGCGGCGAACGGCAGTTGACAGCGATCGCGCGAGCGCTCGTGCGTCGACCCTCGGCCCTGGTTCTCGACGAACCGTCCCTCGGACTGTCACCCACGATGCGCGAGACGGTCGTCGCCTCGGTGCTGCGCCAATGCCGTGACGACGGACTCGCGGTGCTCCTGGTCGAGCAGTTCGCCGACCTCGTTCTCGCGTTCGCCGACGACGTCCTCGTGATGTCGAACGGCAGCACCGTGTGGAACGGTCCGCGGGCAACGCTCGACACGGCGACGATCCAACGCGCCTACCTCGGCGAGGCGGACCCATCGGTCGGCGCCCGCGAACGTCGGCCACAGCTGCCGACGTGAACGCCGCGTCGCCCATCACGTCCATGTTTTCACCAGAAGGAGCAAGCCATGCGGGCTGTCACCTACCATGCGTCCGGTGAGCTCGACCAGCTCGAGCTGACGAATCTGCCCGAACCGACGGCAGTGGCGGACGAGGTACTGGTCCGGGTGTCCCACGTCTCGCTGAACGCCCTGGACCTCCTTGTGCTCGCCGGCCTGCCGAACGTCCACCATCCCTTTCCGATGGTGCCCGGCGGTGACGTCTCAGGCGTCCTGACCCACGTCGGTGAGGGTGCGATGCGTCAAGGATGGCGTTCCGGCAACCGGGTCCTGATCTATCCCACCCACCCGCGGCATGGGATCAACGGCGAGTCGACGCTCGGTGGTCTGTCGGAACTGATGGCCTGCCACGTCAGCCAGCTCACCCGGGTCCCCGACACCGTTTCGCTGCGGGACGCCGCGGCCCTGCCGACCGCCTACGGCGCCGCCGCGCACATGCTGTTCACCGTCGGGCGGGTGTCTCCGGGAGAGGTTGTGCTGGTCCTCGGTGCGGCCGGTGGTGTCGGAAGCGCCGTGGTTCAACTGGCGAAGACGCGAGGCGCGGTTGTTGTGGCAGCGGTCAACACCACGGCGAAGGCCGACTACGTCCGTTCACTCGGAGCCGATCACGTCATCGACCTGTCGTGCGAAGACCTGCGCGAGCGGTGCACAGCGCTGTTCGGACGGCCGCGCGCCATCGACCCGGTCACCCACCTGCCTGGCCATACGGCCGCGAACCCGCCAGGTGTCGACGTGCTCGTGAACTTCGTCGGCGGAGCCACATGGCACAGTGCGTTGCGGTGCGTGCGAGCCGGCGGCCGAATCCTGACGTGCGGTGCTCTCGCCGGACATCTGGTGGAACTCGACCTGCGGTACGTGTGGAGTCTCCAGCTGCAGATCCTGGGTGCCACCGGCTGGACGGTCGACGAGCAGCGAGAACTGCTCGACCTCGTCGCCGACGGGCAGTTGACACCAGCGATCGACGCCATCGTTCCGCTGGACGAGTACCGTGCCGCGTTCCAGCGAATCGCCGAACGTGCCGCGCGCGGAAAGGTCCTGGTCGACCTCTCCGCAACCGTTGACTGATCGTTTCAGCCTGATCCTGCGAGGAACTCCGGGCGTTCACGACTCCGTTGGGAAATCCGTGAACCGGGTGTGTGGGTGGGCTTCTATGCGGCCAGTTCAAGTCGGGCCAGATGCGAGGTTCTGGTCTCGCCGAGTGGGGTTTCGGTGAGCCAGGCGTCGAGTCGGATGATGTTGATGGCGGTGGCGGCGAAGATGTGTCCGAGGTGGGTCTTGGGCAGGCCGGTGAAGCGGGTGCGGCGGATGCGGGTGCGGCGGACCGCCTGGGAGATCGTGCCCTCCACGCCGGCGCGGAT